>JBDTMY010000181.1:0-5186 GCA_039934015.1 Chloroflexota bacterium
CCGGCCGCCACGATGAGCATCGGCCCGGTCGCCACTTCAGGCGCGTCGCCGATCCGTCGCCACGCCTCGAACAAGACGAACGCCGCGATCGCGAAGAGCAGGAGCGCATTGAGCACCGCGGCGAGGATCTCGAACCGGTAGAAGCCGAAGCTGCGCTCCCGCGTCGCGGGTCGTGCGGCGAGCCACATCGCGCCCAGCGCGAGCGACGTGCCCACGACATCGGCGAAGACGTGACCGGCGTCCGCGAGCAGCGCGAGGCTATTCGCCGCGAACCCGACGAACACCTCGGCGACAAGGATCGCGGCGGCGATGCCGAGGACGATGACCAGCCGTCCGCGGTGCGCTCCCGCGGCACTGTGCGTGTGTGCCACTACGCCGTCTCACGCTTGGTCAGCGGGGTCGCTTCGCGCGCGTGCCGCAGACCATCCGCGAGCACGTGGCGGATGTGGTCGTCCGCGAGGCGGTAGTAGACGATGCGCCCGGCTTTCCGGCGGCTCACGACCCGGCGATCACGCAGCAGGCGAAGCTGATGCGACAACGCCGACTCGCTGCGACCAAGTAGCAATGCGAGATCGCAGACACAGAGCTCTTTGGATAGCGAAAGCGCGTGGAGCAGGCGTGCGCGCGTCGGATCCGCGAGGAGCTCAAAGATCTCGGCGAGATCCTCGGCCTCATCTCCGGCCACGACTTTGCCGAGCAATGGCGCGATGTGCTCCGGATGCAGGCACTCCACTTCGCAGCGGTCCCGGGTCAGTTCCACGTCTGCACCATCGTTCATATGATGTGGCGCCACTCGTGGAGGCGTCAAGGTCGGGCGAAACCTTCGGCCCCAACGGCCTGAGAGCGAGTCAGCGCGGGGGCGCAACCCAGCCAGAGCGACCGCGACGGGCCGGCGGACCGCTGCTTTGGACGGCGCGCTGCTCGCTGCTCCGAGGGAGTGGAGGCAGAAGCGCGCGAGCTCGTTGGGCGCGACATCGTCCCGCACGTCGCCGGTGTTTGCGCCCTCGATCAGCAGGACTCGGATCATGTCGGTGAGACGCCTTTTCGCTCGGACGACCTGCTCAACTCGATGCAGGATCACCGCGAGCTCGGTGTCGTGCTGCCCGTGGGATTCGTGGGATACGAGGCATAGGCCCGAGCACAGCTTCGACCCGCCGGCAGGGTGCCGGGTTGGTCCCTGACCTCAGCGAGATATTCGAGGTGGCCGGTGATCTGACGCTCGTGCCAGGCGAGCAGGATCGCCTCGACATCGGGAAGTACTTGTACAGCTTCGCGCGTCCTATGCCGGTCTCCTCGGTGATCTGCGACATCGTCGCCGCCAGCAGCCCGTGCTTCGGCCGAATTCGTTCGTCGCTCCGGCAGATGACCTGAAGCTGGGCCCTGCGGGCCACCCATCAGATACCGTGGTGACAGTGACGCGCTGGTCGCGACGTCGGTTTCTTCTGGCGCTCGGAGCCGCGGCGACGGCGCAGGCATGTGCGTCCGCGTCCCGCCCAGGCGACGGGCTCGTGGCGCTCAACGCGAATCCTTCAAAGAACGAGTGGCCGAGCGAATTCCTGGAGCTACCAGCCGAAACGCAGGCGATGTACCGGTACGCCGCGGCCAACCACGAGACGCTGCAGTACATGCCGTGCTTCTGCGGCTGTGTCGAGGCGGGACATAAAAGCAACTTCGACTGCTACGTCCGCGAGGTCTACGGCGATGGCCGGGTCCGCCTCGATACGATGAGCTTTGGCTGAGACATCTGCACCGGGATCACGCGTGACGTGATCGACATGAGAGCCCAAGGGCAGTCGCTTCGCGCGATCCGCTCCGCCGTCGACGCGAAGTGGGGCGATCGCGGTCCTTCGACGAACACACCGTTGCCGCCGAGTTAGGAGGCCGTAGATGGGTCCACTGACCAGCGCGAATCGCGTCGCGCGCGTCGCTCTGGTACTCGTGGTCCCGGCGTTCCTGCTCGGTCTGGCCGCGGGAACACAGATCCAGACTCAGGCTCGGCGGACGTCCTTCGTGTCGAGCTATACCTCACTGGAGAGCGTTCACCTCACGCAGATCGCGATCGCGATGCAGCGCGAACAGGAAGTGCTCAAGCGCGACCTTTTGCAGGCGCGGGCGGCGCTCGATGCGGTCCAGGAAGAAGCGGCCCGCCTCAGCGGCAGCGGCGCCGATCTGCAACGCGAGATCGACGAGATGAAGGTCGCGGCGGGGATCGCACCGCTGAACGGTTCGGGCGTGATCGTCACGCTGGATGACGCGCACCTTCCTCCAAGCCGCAATCCTCAGCTCATCGCGCAGGCGATAGTCCATAGCCAGGACCTCACTGACGTGATCAACGCTGCGTGGAAGGGCGGCGCGCGCGGTATCGCGATCAATGACGAGCGCATCACTGGCGCCTCGGCTTGCGCCGGGGCGACCATCCAGATCAACGGCACACTCCTGTCCCCGCCCTTCGTCATCGCGATCGTCGGCCCGGTCGAGATGCTCTCGCGCGTGCTCAACGAGCCCGATGAGCTCGCGGATCTGCGCGCACGCGAACGTCGATTCGGCCTGCGTTTCGACGTCGTCACGGCCGCGGAGGTGCGGCTGCTTGCCTATTCGGGACCGATCACTGTTCGCTACGCCCAGCCACGCTGATCACTATTGACCGTAGTAGATTGCGATCGATGGACCCATTCACCTGGCGGACGGTTGTGGCGAGCAGTCCCAGGCTTGACGCGTGAGCAAGAAGTCTCGCCGGCAGCAGCGCGAGGTTGTGCGACAGCAATCCCGCAGGGCGTGGCTCATCGCCGGCGCGCTCGCCTTGGGTTCACTGGCCGTGCTGGTGTGGCTCCTCGTCGCAGATGCGTCACCGCTGCGCACTACTGCCCAAGCCGGCGCTGCGAGTCTGGTGTCGTACAAGCCGCCCGATCTGCATGCGCTCGTGGTGTCGTCGACCGACGAACGGACCGTCACCTTCGGTCATCACCAGGGCATGCTCATCAGCCATGACGGCGGCGCGACCTGGAAGCCCCTTGTGGGAGCCGGCGGCAAGGATGCGATGGGCGTCGTGTTACCAGCGAATTCGCGGACAGCCTTTGCCGCCGGTCACGACGTTTTCATCCGCTCCGACGACGGGGGTCAGACATGGTCGTCGGTTAGGTCGGGCCTGCCCGGCACCGATATCCACGGCTTCGCGTCGAGCGCGACGCAGCCGAACACCTTCTACGCCTTCGTCGTCGGCTCCGGTCTGTTCAAGAGCACGGACGGCGCTGCGTCGTGGGCTCCGCTCGCGCAGGCCCCCGGATCGACGATGTCGCTCGCGGCGACGAAGTCCGGGACCGGAGACGTGTTGCTCGCGTCGACGATGGAGGGTATGGCGCGCTCCCGCGACGGTGGTCGGTCGTGGGAACCGCTACGCGACGTGCCGGCTGGTGCATTAAGCGCGGTCGGCGAGACCGTATACGTCGCGGATCGAGGGACGGTGATGGCGTCGGCCGACGGCGGCGTGACCTGGCAGCGCCGGGCCTTTCCGCGGAATGCGGGCCTCATCGCGGTCGCGCCGTCGAACACGAGCGTCGTGTACATCGTCACCGACCAGCGCGAGGTCTGGCGCTCGATGGATTCTGGTGGCGCATGGGAGCGCGTCGGCTAGCGCTACTATTCGTCGTAGTTTGAGGAGTGCTGGAGGTCGCCAATGAACATTCTTCGTATGTGCCTTGACCCGCGCGTGCTCGCTGCGATGGGCGTGGCGGGCATTGCCGTTTGGCTCATCGCGCCCCAGGCTGTTCTGGCGGCGCTGCCACTTCTCCTTCTCGCAGTTTGTCCTCTTTCGATGGCGCTCCTGGTGTGGTCGATGCGCGGACATGGGGCCTCGGATCCGACCACACGCCTTGGATCTCTCGAGCGCGAGCAAGCCAAGCTCGGCGAGGAGATCGCCCGCGCGCGCGCCGAGCTCGCCTCAGCGAGTGCGCGACCGGAACGCTCAACGGAGCGAGAGCCCGCCTAGCCAGCGCTAGGGGGGCCGTCGCAACGCCTCGATACCGCGAACGAGCGTCGCTTCATCGATGGCGCCGATATGTCGACCCGAGATCACACCGTCGGGCCCGATGAAGAACGTCTCCGGGATCCCAAACACGCCGTAAGCGAATGCGACTCGACCGTCATCGTCGATGCCGGTCGGCCAGGTGTTCCCCATGCGTCGGGTGTAACTGCGCGCCGAGTCGAGCGAGTCCTGATAAAGGATCCCGATGAGCATGACGTCACTCGTCCGGTACCGCTCCCACACCGCGACGAGCGCCGGGTTCTCCTGCTTGCACGGGATGCACCAGGACGCCCAGAAATTGACGATGACGATCTTGCCGGCGTAGTCGGCAAGCCTGATCCGGCCGGGGCCGTCCAGGCGTTCGAGGTCGAACGCGGCCGCTGGCTTTCCGATCGTACCGGTGCGAATGTCGCGCGGGTCCCGGCGGAACGCGAGGAGAAGGACGACGACCAAGCCGACGATGGCGATGGTGACGGCGATCCGGACGAAGCGCATCGAGGCTCGACCGTACTACACGACGTAGTACATTGCCTCGTCGATGGACGCGCCGGGCGCTCAGCCGGAACGTCAGCGGCGCCGTGTCAGGATCCTCGGGTTCGCCGTCGGCGTCGCCGTCGTCGTGGCACTCGCGACGGCTCTGGCATCGCAAACGAACCTCTTCGCGTCGCGCGGGTCGTCGTTTGATACCCGACCAGCGACCAACTTCTCCACGCAGGAGCTGCGTGGGCGGACGATCTACGCGGGAAACTGCGTGAGCTGCCACGGCGGCTTCGCGGAGGGCGGGATGATGGACTACCCGCCACGTCACAACTCCAACGGCCACACCTGGCATCACCCGGACTGCCAGCTCAAGCAGATCATCCGCGAGGGCGGTGACGAGATGACGTCGATGATGCGCGACATGATGGCGCCCTCGGCCGCGCCAACGATGCAGGCCTTCAAGGCTCGCCTCTCCCCCGAGGAGATCGACGCCGTCCTCGCCTACATCAAGACGATGTGGTCCCCTGAGGAGCGCGAGCTCCAGGCCGGCGTCACGCGGGAGTCGTGCCCGACCAGCTGACGTCGTCGGAACTATGTGGTCCCCTCAAAACACATCTCGCGCGTGAAGCTCGCCTGTGCCTGACGTTGCCCGGGCGCCCACATCGTCTTGATGTACGCGATGACC
>JBDTMY010000182.1:0-7377 GCA_039934015.1 Chloroflexota bacterium
TCCACGCACGTGAGCACCGCTCGCCCGCCGATCGCAACGAAATCGTTCAAAACGGAATGGGGATCGTCGCCCCAGAGCGGCTCGATGTGCTCGAGACCGGCGGCGCGGGTCCGCTCCTCGTACCAGCCGCGAATATCGGCGAGGTGGATATCGCCGAAGACGACGCCGCGGCAGCCGTCACGGGCCAGCGCGGCGAAGGTGTCGCGCAACGACTCGTCGAACGTCTCCCAGTCCGTGGGCACGCTCACGAGGGGCACGCCGGTCAACTCGGCCTGACGCGCGATCGCCTGGATCGGCGTGGCGTGGAACCGGACGCGCCCCGTCGCGCGGTCGTGGACGTTGACCAGCCACCTGACGTGCAGCCCGCGCTGGCGCGCTCGCCAGAGCGCGAGGGCGCTGTCCTTGCCGCCGGACCACATGAGTGCGTACCGGTTCACTCGACGATCCCGTACCGGTCGTCAACGCTGCCGCGGCGCACGACGTGGACGCACAGCCCCGGGGTGCAGCCGTTCGACGTGCATCGCGCCGTGCACAGGTGACCTCGCGCGCACGCGATGCAGAAGCGCGCGCCGTTGCAGACATCGCAGCGCGCGTATCGCTCGAGATCGACCGCAACGTAGCAGCCCGCGCAGCGTTCGTCAGCCGGCACGGGCCTGGCGCTCCTGGACCGAGGCGGGCTCGGGGATCACGAACGGCCGTCCCTCGTGCGAGACGACGCGCAGTCCGGGACCGAAGACCTTCGCGACGAGCTCCGCTGTGATGACCTGGCCCGGCACGCCGTCCCGGATGACGGCGCCGTCCTCGAGCAGCACGACGCGGGATGCGAACGCAGCGGCCAGATTCAGATCGTGCAGCACCGCGACGACGGCCAGGCCCCTCACACGCGCGAGTGTCGCGACGCGGTCGAGTGTCGCGCGCTGGTGCGCCGGGTCGAGGTGCGCCGTCGGCTCGTCGAGCAGCAGTACGCCGGCCTCCTGCGCGAGGGCCATCGCGAGCACGGCACGCTGGCGCTCGCCCCCCGACACGCGGTCGATGCGCCGGTCGGCGAGGTCGGTGGCGCCGATGTCGTCGAGGGCGCGAGCGACGGCGCGCGCGTCGTCGGAGCCGAGCGTGCCGAGCGGCCCGAGCCGCGACGTGCGGCCGAGCGCCACGATCTCGCGGACGGTGAACGGAAAGAGCGTTTCGAAGATCTGCGGCACGACCGCGATGTGGCGCGCGATGGAGCGGCGGTCCAGCGCGGTCACGTTGACTCCGTCGATCGTCACGCTTCCCGCGATCGGCCGCAGCAGGCCACCGAGCACGCGCAGCAGCGTGGATTTCCCGGCGCCGTTCGGCCCGATGAGGGCGACGACCTCGCCCGCGTTCGCGACGAGATCGACGCCGCGAAGCACCTCGCGCTCCGCGTAGTGGGCCCGGATCCCGCGTGCGACGACGCTGCTCAAACGATCTCCCGCCGCGAGCGGACGAGCAGCACGAGGAAGAACGGCGCGCCGATCAGACCGGTGATCACGCCGACCGGCAGCTCGGCGGGAGCGAGCGCGGTCCGCGCGCCGAGATCGGCAAGCACGAGGGCCATCGCGCCGGCCGGGACGCTGGCGATGATGAGGCGCCGGTGCGTCGCCCCGAGCAGGAAACGCAGTGCGTGCGGGATGACCAGCCCGACGAACCCGACGAGGCCGGCGATCGCGACGGCGGCACCGGTGAGCAGCGCCGTCGTTGCGAGCACCGCCGCGGTCGTCCGATCCAGGTCGACACCCAGCGCCGCCGCGGTCTCCTCGCCGAACGCGTACGCGTCGATGCGCGGAGCGAGGAGGATCGCGGCGGTCACACCGACGCCGACGACGGCTGCGGCCACCGCGAGCTCGCTCCAGTTGACCACCGATACGCCGCCCTGCAGCCAGCCGAGGACGGCCCGCAATCGGAGCGCGAGTCGGTCGCTCGACACGAGGACGAACGTGACCAGCGCGCCGGCGAACGAGGTGAGCACGACGCCGGCGAGCAGGACCGTGAGGACAGTGGTCCGGCCGCCGAGGCGGGCCAGGCGCCACACGAGGGCAATGGCGCCCATCGCGCCTCCGAACGCAGCGAGCGGCACGAGCGCCGGCTCGAAGCCGGCTGCGACGGCAAGGACCGCGCCGAGCGACGCGCCGGCCGACGTACCCGTCACGAATGGATCCGCGAGCGGATTTCGAAGCAGCCCTTGAAGGAGGGCGCCTGCCGCCGCGAGCGCGCCGCCGACGATGGCCGCCCCAAGGACGCGCGGCAGTCGGAGCTCGCGGATTATCGTGCCGTTCGTGCTGTCCGCGCCAAGCAGTGCCGCGAGCACGTCGCCCGGCGCGATGGCGACGGCGCCGGCGAGGATGCCCGCGGCCGCGCTCGCGACGAGCGCGACCGCGAGCAGCGCGAAGACCGTGACGGTGCGCACCTAGCGGAAGAGCTCCGGATGTACGAGCCGCGCGTAGGCTTCCGCGGCCTCGCCGACGCGAGGACCGGGCCGATTGATGAGGTTGGGGGCGATCGACACGATGCGGTTGTTCTTCACGGCGCTGATGGCCGACCATCCCGCGCGCGCGGCCACCTGCTCGGGCCTAGCCGAGTAGTCCGCCGCGGCCAGGACGATGATCTCCGGGTCGCTCCGCAGGATCTCCTCCGCGGAGAGCTGCGGGTAAGCGCTCGTCGCGCGCGTCGCGACGTTCTGACCGCCGGCGATCTCGATCAGGTCGTGGATATACGACCCCGGGCCGACGGTGAAGATCTTCGTCGGGTCGGACGCGTCGATCTCGTGGTACACGCGCGGCTTGGCCGCCGCGGACGACGTCTTCGACCTGACTTCGTCGACGCGCTTCTGGATGTCGCGCGCCATAGCATCGCCGTCGCTCCCGACGACCCTCCCGACGAGGACCGCCGTCCGAGCGACGTCGCCGGCGGTCTGCGGGTCGACCACGAGCACCAGCAGTCCCGCGCCGACGAGCTTCTCGATCGTGCCGTCCGAGAACTTCACGCTGAGGACGAGATCGGGCTTCAGGGAAACGACCTTCTCGAAGTTGACCTTGATGCCACCGACCTTCTCGAGCTGCCTCGCCGCGGCGGGCTCGTCCGAGAAGTCATCAGCGCCCACGACGCGCGGTCCCGCGCCGAGCGCGAAGAGGAACTCGGTGATGGAGGGGCCGATGGACACGATCCGCTCAGGGCGCACGGGCACAGTGACGGCGCGGTTCTGGAAGTCGGTGACGGTGAGGGGGAACGCGGTGACGGCCGTGGCACTGGATCGCGGCGTAGTTGAGGGGGCGGGCGCCACGGTGGCCCCGCAGGCCGTGGCGGCGACGATGAGAAGCGCAAAGAAGGCCGCGAGGCGGAAACGCATTCTGGCTCACTCCTTTTTCGCGAAGGCGTGTCGGCCGCGAGCAGGAGTACCAGGCGACCCGAGTTAGGACTGGCGTCCATCACGGTTGCGCGACACCGCCGGACTCTCACCGGCTTCGCTGGGACCCTGCCTATTCAGTTGTGGGCAAGCTGGTCGTTAGGCGGGAACGTGCTCGGTCGTGTACTTCACCGCGTCGGTGAGGTGGGTCTCGAAGAGACGCTGAAGGGTCATGACATGGGCGCAAAGTCCTGAAGTATGGAAGTGCTCGCACTCGCATTTCCACTGGTCTCCGTGAAGCGAGACGCTGTGCGAGTCGTTGTCGCCGCGGAATCGGACATCGAACTGCTGGAAGGTGATCCGCTGGGGCTCTTCGGCGTATCGCTTGGCCTTCTCGATCTTGGAGATGAGGCTCGAGTACATGCACCGACCTCCACCGCTCCGTCGTTCCGGCTGGCACCGGACGAAATCGATTCTAGGCCTGGGTGATAGGCCTCGATTTCCCTAGGGAACAGGCCGCTGCTAGCTCGCCACGACGCGCGGGTGCGTGTGTGGCGCGTCGTCGGCGATCCGCGCCAGGCGGGCTACCGGAATGCTGAGGAACGCGGTCACGACCACCGGATCGAACTGCGCGGCGCTGCACCGGCGGATCTCTTCGCGGGCCGCGTCGATGAGTAGCGCGCGCCGGTACGGCCGGTCGCTCGTCATGGCATCGAACGAGTCACCCACCGCGAATATGCGTGCACCGAGCGGGATGCGATCGCCCTTGAGCCCGTCCGGGTAGCCCATGCCATCCCAGCGCTCGTGGTGGTGCCGAACGATCCGCGCGACCTCTTCGAGGAAAGGGATGCCCGAGATGATCTGAGCGCCGAACTCCGGGTGGCGCTTCATGACCGCCCACTCCGTCTCGCTGAGCGCGGTCGGCTTGCGGAGGACGTTGTCCGGCACGCCGATCTTGCCGACGTCGTGCAGCAGCGCGCCACGACGCAGTGTCGCGAGATCCGCACCGCGGATATTCATCTGCTCGAGCAGGAGCTCCATGTACGCAACGACACGGTTCGAGTGGCCACCCGTCTCGTTGTCCCGGAAGTCGAGGGCGCTGGTGAGCGCGGTGAGTGTCGCATCGTAAGTCCGCTCGCGCAGCGCGAGGGCGTCCTCGAGCGCTCCGGCCTGCGCGACGATCCGCTTCGAGGACCGCGCGTACACGCCGCGCAAGACGAGCCAGAGGAAGGCGGCGGCAAAGGCGATGATCGCCGCGATGGTCACCTGGATGCGCATCAGCGCGGCGTCGATCCCCGCCATGTCGCGCCACACCACGACGGCGCCGACGGTCTCGCCGTTCTGTTTGACCGGGCTCCAGGCCTCCAGCGCGCGGATCTCGCTCATGCCGGGTCCTGGTGCCGCGTTCGCCGCGGCGGCCGAGTATCCACCGGAGTGATGCGTGTTGAAGGTGCCGAATCCGAGGGACGTGCCCGGCACCGCGAGCTTCGGGTCGGCAACGATGGTGGTCCGCTCAGCCGTGCGCATGCCCTTCAGCGCGGTGTCGAGCTCCGCGTACCCGCTCGGGTCGAGACGGCGCCCGACCTCATCCCAGTCGTACGAGAAGACGATCGCGCCGGTGCGATCGAAGAACTGCGTCGCGACGACGTTGTAGATCGAGAAGTGGAACGAGACACCCCGCGTGAGATCCTGCTGCTCGGTGGAGGAAAGTCCCCGCTCGAAGACGTCGTCGCTGAAGACCGTCCCGAAGTGGCTCGCCACGGCGGCCTGGGTGAAGGCCGTCGTCTCATCCTCGACGTAGCGTCCGATGAGGTAGGCGGTGCCGGTGCCGAGCAACAGGGCCGTGACCGCGAGGACCGCGCCGAGGGCAAACGAGAAGCGAGCCACCGGGCTCATCCCGCCACGCCCTAGGTCGCCCATGCCGTCCCTGATACGCACGCGGCTCACGCCTTGGATGCCTCCCTTTGGATGGATCGCTCGCGCGTGAGCATCGCTGCGGCGGGTATAGCCGGGATAACTCTCGCGGGGGATGCCGGGTGACTGGCCGGTATCGGTGTTTAGGGAGTCGGCGGCTCGTATGCCCGCCACGCATCGAGACCGTGCGCGGTAGACGGCCAGGCCAGCTCTTCGAGAGCCGGCAGCTCCGCTCGCGGGAAGAAACGCGCCTCGGACGCCTCACCGGGGGCGACGCGCAGCGAGCCCCGCTCGATCCGTGCCCGGTAGACGACGACCAAGATCGGGAAGCCCGGGCGCATCCAGCTGGCCAGGAGACCTTCGAGGGCGACGTGGAATCCCGTCTCTTCCTCGGTCTCGCGGACCGCGGCCTGCTCCGGCGTTTCGTCGTCCTCGACCAGGCCGCCCGGGAGGGCCCAATGACCGTCTCTCGGACCGTAATTGAGACGCACCAGGAGCACGCCGCCCTCCCGCTCGACGATCGTGTTCGCGCCGATCTGTACGTGCATGAAGTCGGCGAAGCCGCACACCTGGCAGGTGGGCCGGTCGCGTCCGTCGATGCGCGTCGGGACGAGCGCCGTGCCATCGCGCGGGCAGAACGCGAACCGCGATGCGCGGTCATTCACCCCTTGGCGAGTCGCTCCTTGAGGTAGTCGATCGACTTCACCGGCGTCGGGTCGGCGCCGTTCAGCAGCGCGACATAAAAGGAGACGTAGTCGGTGAAGAGCGTCAGCTGCAGGACCTCGGAGAGCATGCTGGCGCCACTGAACTGCAGCGTCCTGTTCGGGATGCTCGCCCGGTCGAGCAGCTCCCGTGTCACGTCGAACCGCAGCTTGTGGCGCGGATTATCCCGATCGCTGCGCAGCAGCAGCACCGTGAGGGCCTCGCGCGCGACGTCGGGATACGGAAAGCCGACGACCGCGTTGTGGTTGAGCTCGGGGAGGACGTCGAACGCGGCCCAGTTCTTGGCGTTCTCGTTCCACTGGCCCTTCACACGCCGGGCCATCACGCCGAGCACGCCGGCGCCGTACGCGAAGATGATGCGGCCGTACAGCTCGATCGCCAGCTTCTTCGCGTCGTTCGTCCGCGCGCCTTCGTGCACGCGCTCCTCGAGCTTCGCGAGGTCCGCCAGCGCGGCGTCGATGTCGGACGTGAGGTCGCGCACGAAGCCGAGCTTCGTCAGCGCGCCGAGCACGAGACCAAGGGAGTAGCCGAGGGCCGCGCGCGGCTGCGCCGCGTACGAGAACGCGATCACCGGATACTTGGCAGCGCGAGCGAGCTCCGCGATCCTCCCGCCGGTCGTGAGGACCAGCACGCGAGCGCCACGGCGCTGCGCTTCCTCGAAGCTCGACAGCGACTCCTCCGTATTCCCCGAGTAGGAGGAGGCGATCACCAGCGAATCGCGCCCGACGTAGGCGGGAAGCCCGTAATCGCGATGCACGGTCATCGGTACCTTCAGCTCGCCGGCGAGCAGCGCCGCGGCGAGATCGCCACCGATCGCCGAGCCGCCCATGCCCGTCACCGTGATGTTGCGCACGTCCCCGTGCGCGGGCGGTAGCTGCGCCGCGAGCGCGATCTGCCATGCATCGCGCACCTGCTTCGGAAGATCCTTGATGCGGTCGAGCATGTTGCCCGGGTCCGCGGCGCGGATGCGCTCGACCGATTCGATGACCGATGTGTCCATTACTTGCTCCCCTTGACCATCTTCACGCCGATGTCGAGCATCGGCGCGAGCTCCGCCTCGCTGCGCGTCTCCGCGTAGACACGCACCAGCGGCTCCGTGCCCGAGAGACGCATAAGGAGCCACGAGCCATCGTCGACGAAGTACTTCACGCCGTCACCGGTATCGAGGTCGACCACACGCTTCACCGTATGGCCCGCGAGCTCGCGTGGCCTGGCGGAGCGCAGGCGCTCCATGATCCTCGGCTTCTCCTCGCCGTACGTGGCCGGGTCGAGGCGAAGGTCGCGCCGCAGATAGAAGGAGGGCCCGGCGAGATCCATAAGCTCCGCGATGAGCTGCGATGGCTTCTTCTTGGTCTTCAGCATGAAGTCGAGGAAGAACA
>JBDTMY010000183.1:0-4297 GCA_039934015.1 Chloroflexota bacterium
GCGCCTAAGTCGTCGCTGTCAGCGGCACTGACCTCGCGGATCCGCGCGGCAGATGGACATGACGACGCGCCCGTCTGGCAGCTCCAGGATGTCGAAGTCGCCCACCCCGGGCGTGGCCGCTGACGATCCGCGCCCGACGGTGGCGTAGATCCGCGAACCGTCGCTGGACCACCACGCTTCCCAGATCTTCTTCGGAGACTCGACGCGTTTGGAAGCGGCATCGGCGAGCGCGCGCGTGTACACGTCGCGCTCCACGAAAGGACTATCCGCGGCGGTGTACAGCACGCGATCGGCGCCGGGGTGCCACGCGATCGAGCCGAAGTACTTCGCTCCGAGCGGCTCCAGATCGAGGATCACTCCGTCGTTCGGGTCGACGGCGTAGACGCCATTGTCTCCGCCGAACGGGCCGGCGCTACCTGCGACGGCCAAGAATGGTGCCTTTCCTCGCCAGCTGACCTGGGAACCCGTGCCGATCCATCCTTGCGCGCCGTTCGCGGCGTTGAATACCGCGATCTTGGTGCTCGTGTCCGTGCCTTGCGCGAGCACGATCGCGCTCCGATCGAGCGACCACGCCAGCGGGTACCAGATCTTCGTCATGTCGGCCGGATCCTCATCCTCGACGAACAGTCGCGTGGGGCCACCCGCCGTGTCGCCGATGCGGACTCCGTCGTGGCCGTGGAACGCGTAGCGCGCGCCGTCGGGGCTGATGACGCCGTGCAGCGGCCCGACGGCCCAGATCTCCTCGTCCTCATAGAGGAGCGTCGCGCGCCCGCTCGGAACGTCGATGAGGTACAGCGCCGATCGCTCTGCGGGACCGACCGCGGCGACGAGGAGGCGGCTCCCGTCGGCCGATTCGCTGAAGGGCGGCGCGTAATACGGCCGTCCTGGGGAACCCCGCGCTGCGACCACCTCGACGCTGGCGCGTTTGGCGAGATCGACGAGCAGGATGCGCCCGGTCTGCCCGTCGGAGACCGCGACGTAGCGGCGCTCGGCCGGAACGCTCGCAGCGCGCGCGACGACCGCCGCCGTCGGTGCGGCCGTGGCAGCGACGCTCGTGCCTGCGCTCGGCGCTGGCTGTCCGCTCTGCGGCGGTGGGGTCGTGCACCCGACGGCGAGCAGCGCGACGAACGAGGTGGCTAGGGCGGCCCTCATGACGTGACGATGCCACGCACGCGCGACTGACCGCTCGCTAAGTAGCGAACACGGAGACGAAGAGATACCCGAGTGACAGCGAACCCGCGATCGCGACCACGCCCCAGCCGAGCGCGGTCGTGAGGCGCCCGTTCACCGAATCGCCCATGACGCGGCGGTCGGTCGCGAGCCGGAGGATGAAGACGAGGATGATCGGGAGGAGGATCCCGTTCGCGATCTGCGCCGAGATGATGAGCGGGATGAGCGAGATACCCGGGATGAGGACGATGACCGCGCCGAGCACGAGCAGCAGCGTGAACAGGCTCATGAACACGGGAGCCTCGCGGAAGTTCTTGCTGATGCCGGACTCCCACCCGAAGGCCTCGCAGATCGCGTACGAGGTCGAGAGCGGCATCACCACCGCGCCCAGCAGCGATGCGCCACACAGACCCACCGCGAACAGCAGTCCCGCGCGCTCGCCGGCGAGCGGCACGAGCGCCTGCGCCGCCGCTTCGGCCGAGGTGATCTCGATCCCCGCCGGGTAGAGCACCGTCCCGGTCACGACGATGATGAAGAACGCGAAGAGTCCCGCGAGCGCGGCGCCGAGGAACACGTCGATGCGCGCGTACGTCGCGGACTGGCGATCGACCCCTTTATCGACCACCGATGCCTGCATGTAGAAGAGGAGATAGGGAGTGATCGTCGTGCCGACGAGCGCCAGCGCGAAGACGAGCGCCGAGGGGCTGCTCGGTATCGAGGGGATGAATCCCGCCATCACGACCGGCCAGTCGGGCTTCAGGATGAAGACGGAGACCGGATACGCGATGAACGCGAGCACGAGCACGAAGAGGGCGCGCTCGACGATGCGGTAGCTGAAGAACACCACCAGCGACCAGACCCCGAGCGCCGCGAGCGGCACCGATACGATGCGCGGGACGCCGAGGATCTCGACGCTCGCCGCGATGCCGGCGAATTCGGCGACGACGTTGCTGCCGTTCGCGATGATGAGGACGATCATCGCCAGGATCGTCCAGCGCACGCCGAAGCGCTCGCGGATGAGGTCTGAGAGGCCCTGCCCGGTCGTGATGCCCATGCGCGAGCACATCTCCTGGATCACTCCGAGACCGATGCTCGCCACCAGCAGGAGCCACAGCAGCGAGTACCCGAAGTGCGCTCCGACCGACGAGTACGTCGTCACGCCGCCGGCCTCATTGCCGGCGAAACCCGTGATCACGCCGGGACCGAGTACGGTGAGAAATGCGGCAAAGGCGAGCCGCCTTCGGGTGGCGCGACGGCGGAGCGCGCGCAGCGGTCGCGCGATGCCGGCGCCTTTCACCTAGCGATGGACCTGAGCGACCTCTTCCTCCAACCGCGCGGGAGCATGATGTCGACGACGTCGTCGATGGTCACGGTGCCGAGAAGCTTGCGCCGCGCATCGACCACCGGAAGCGCGAGCAGGTTGTACTTCGCGATCAATGAAGCGACCTCTTCCTTGGGCGCGCTCGCATCGACCTTGAGGACGTTGCGGTCCATCACCTCGCTGATGGGCGTCTCCGGCTTCGCCACGACGAGGTCGCGCAGCGAGATGACGCCGTCGAGGCGCCCCTGGCCATCGATGACGTAGAGGTAATAGGTGAGCTCGGGCTCGGGCTGCAGCTCGCGCAGGCGGTCGATGGCGGCGCCTGCCGTGAGCTGCGCCGGAAGCGCGATCAGGTCCGTCGTCATGATCCCGCCCGCGGAATCCTCGGGGTAGGCGAGCAGCTCTTCCACGTCCGCTGCCTCGTCCTTCTCCATGAGGTCGACGAGCTCCTCGCGGCGCTCCTCGGGCAGGTCCTGAAGAAGGTCGGCGGCCTCGTCCGGCGCCATCTCGTCCAGGATGTCGGCGGCGCGCTCCTCGTCCATCTCGCTCACGATCGATGCCTGCATCTCCGGCTCGACCTCGGACAGGGTCTCGGCCGCCGTCTCGATGTCGAGCTCCTCGAACACCGCGCGTCGCTCGTCGACGGTCATCTCCTCGACGATGTCGGCGATGTCCGCGGGATGGAGCAGCGCGAGCTTGCTGCGCGGCACCGTCACGCGCACATTCGCGTCCGTCGCGGAGATCCGCTCGACCAGATGCCACGGGATGATGCCGCGTGGGAGCTTCTGACCCGCCAGACCGACGACACGCTCCGCGAGACCTTCAGCGCCGACGCGGCGGAGCAGTCCGCGCAGTCCCACGTCGGCTCCGACCAGGCGCAGCTGCCCGTCGACCTCGGACAGCTGCAGATCGTTCACACGCACGACCTTGGCGCCGTGCGTGTCGACGATCTGCTTGTCCATGAGGTCACGGGACAGGCGCAGCGCTTCCTGGGGGAGCGTCGCGTCGGTGATCGTCTCGAGCCGACCGCGCAGCCTGAGGTGCCCGATCTCCTGCGCCAGCTCGTTCCAGCGGACGACCCGCTCGCCGCTCGGCGTTGCGAGGATCGCCCACTGGACCGCCGGGAACTGTCCCTGTGGGACCACGGCGAGGTCGGCGAGCTTCGCCACCGCGTTGCCGTTCGGCTCGATCACCCGCCGATGCTGGATGTCTGAGAGGTACGGCACGCGCGCAAGGGTACCGCCCGGGTACAATGAGGACTCCCATGACACCTGCCTCCGACACCGGACTTCGCGTTCGAGCCCTCGCGGATCAGGCCGTCGCGGCCGCCCTCGAGTCGGACTGGACGCGCGCGTCCGATCTCAACTCAAAGATCATCGAGGCCGCCCCGGACGACGTGGAGGCGCGCAACCGCATGGGCCGCGCGCTGCTGGAGCTCGGCAAGCTGGAGGAGGCCAAAGCGTCCTTCGGTGAGGTGCTCAAAGCCGAGCCGTACAACTCGATCGCCATCCGCGGCTCGCAGCGCATCGCCCAGCTGCTGGAGCACAAGACCAAGCCGAATGTCACCACGTCCCGGACGCAGCCCCGCCTCTTCATCGAGGACATGGGAAAGACGGGCATCCTCCGCCTGATCAACCCGGCGCCGCCCCACATCCTGGCCCGTTACAGCCCCGGAGCCGAGTGCCAGCTGAAGGAGCAGGAGGGCCTGATGGCCGTCCATGCCCGCGACGGGGAGCTCCTGGGCTTCCTGGAGCCCAAGGTCGGCAGACGCCTCATCGATCTGATCCGAACTGGCAACCAGTACGT
>JBDTMY010000184.1:0-6605 GCA_039934015.1 Chloroflexota bacterium
CGGCGTCGAGGCCCTCGACGCGCTCGGTCACCGCCGCGCGCGCGGTGAGCATCAGAACGGGCACGCCGCTGCCGGACGCGCGCAGGCGCCGGCAGACCTCGAGACCGTCGAGGCCGGGCAGGCCGAGGTCCAGGACGATCGCGTCGTAGGGGTTGGCCGTCGCCACCTCCAGCGCTTTCGTGCCGTTGGCGGCGGTCTCCGTCCGGTGGCCGGCGCCGCGTAGCGCCCGCTCCACGGCTCCCCGCACTGCGGGATCGTCCTCGACGACGAGGACGTTCATCGGCCGAAGTGTATGAGCGCGCGGATAAGAAACTAGTAAGAACGCCGCGTGGACGGGTCCTTCTTAGAGCGGTCTCATGAACCGCCCCTTCGGGGATGTTGTTCTGATGCCAGCCACCACTGCGAAAGGAAACCGAAATGAAGTACATCGACAAGATGCTCATCGCGAGCGGTGTCACGCTCCTGCTGACCGGCGGGGTCGCGGCCGCGGCGCTCTCGCCTGTTGCCGCCGACGCCGTCATCGCGCAGCTCCCTGGAGGCGTCGCGATCTTCGCATCGAACAGTCCCTTCGGATCGAAGAACGTCCTCGCGACAGCCGCGACGTACATCGGCATCACCGAGGCCGACCTCCGCACCGAGCTTGCGACCGGCAAGACACTCGCCGAGATCGCCGTCGCGCATGGCAAGACCCGCGACGGTCTCATCGCCGCGCTGTCGGCCGAGGCGACCAAGGGCATCACGACCGCGGTCGATCAGCCGGGCACGACCTTCTCCGGCCCTGGTGGCCGCGGTGGACCCGGTGGCGTTCGAGTGAATGACGAAGCAGCCGCAGCCGCGTACATCGGCACCACCGCGGCGGACCTTCGTACCAAGCAGCAGGCGGGCCAGACGCTGACGCAGATCGCGGTCGCCGTGGGCAAGACCCGTGACGGGCTGATCGCCGCGATGGTGGCTGATGGCAACGCCAAGATCGATGCGGCCGTCGCGGCCGGCACGATCACCGCTGTCCAGGCGACCGAAAAGAAGGCCGCTCTCACCACGCACGTCACCGCCGAAGTCGACGAAGTCCACACCGGTGGCGGACCCGGCGGTCGAGGACCCCGCCGCTAGATCAAGGCTTTCCGTCTCCCTCCCTCCTGACGCTGCGCCCGCCCACCCCATGGGGCGGGCGTAGCGCGATCAAAAACGAGCGGCCCGGTCTCCCGGGCCGCTCGTCAATGTCCGACCTCGCGGATGGTTAGGTCAGGTTGTTGCCGATATTGCTGAAGATGTTCTGGATCTGGCCGCGAAGGAAGACCATCGCGACGATGACGGCGATGGCGATGACGGCGATGATGAGTGCATATTCGACGAGGCCCTGACCCTCTTCGTCACGGAAGAAAGCGATCATGAGTACCCTCCTTTCCCTGCAACCTGAGCGGACCACAGTCCGCTCACGTCGCAAAGTCTAGGTCGACCGCGCGCCGGGTCGAGTCCCCTTTGCGGGTGTCGCGGCAGACACTGATACGTGTCGGTAACACCCCCGCTCGTGGTGGTCGAGCATGCCGACGGCTTCCATGAACGATCCGCAGATCGTCGGCCCGACGAAGCGGAAGCCGCGTTTCCGGAGGTCGCGTGACATCTCCGCTGGATCATGAAAGCGCCAGATATACGCATCGAAGGTCCCGTGCTCCTTCGCGACCGCGAGGAACGCCTTCGCGTTGCCGATCGCGGAAGTGATCTTCGCGCGGTTGCGTACGATGCCCGCGTCTTTCATGAGGCGCGTGACGTCGCGGGCGCCGAAACGCGCGACTTTCTTCGGGTCGAACCCAGCGAAGGCGCTCCGGTACGCGTCGCGCTTCCGTAGGACCGTCTCCCACGAGAGGCCGGCCTGCGCTCCCTCGAGCACCAGGAACTCGTAGTGCGTGCGCTCGTCATGCCGCGGCGTACCCCACTCCGTGTCGTGATAGCTGATGAGCGGCTCGCGCGTGGCCCAGGCGCAGCGCTTCATGCGCCGCCCCACGAACGAAGGAGACCGGGGAGCTCCGCCAGCGCGTCCACCACGGTGTCCGGCGGGACGTCGGACGCGGGGAATCCCGAATCGTTCCGACGCCATATCGCGCGCATGCCGACGGCTCGCGCGCCCGTGACGTCGTCGATCTGCCGGTCGCCGATCATCACGCACTCCTCGGGGGCGACCCCCAGCCGCGACGCGATCTCGTGGAACACGGATGGATCCGGCTTGGAGTGGGGCAGGTCCGAGGTGTAGACGAGCTCGTCGAGCAGCCCCGAGAGTCCGTGCGCGGCGAGGTCAGCGTTGTGCCACTCGGCCGCCCACCAGGTGTTCGACAGAAGTCCCAGGCGATAGCCGCGCTCGCGCAGCGTCGCCAGCGTGTCGCGGGCGTCGGGAAAGACGCTGCACCATCCGGCGACGGCACGTGCGTAACCGTCGAGCGCCGCGAGGGTGGCGCGTTCGTCGACGGTCACGCCGAGCCGCCGAAGACCATCGCTGACCACGCTCGTCGCAGGTCCGCTCCAGTGTTCGCGGTCGACGCGCTCCCAGTGAGCGTTCTCCGCGGCGCGCATTGCGGCGACGAACTCCTCCCGGGACCCGCTGATGCCGTCCTGCGTCGCGCGGAACGCGTCATAGGCAGCGCCCCACTTCGCGGGCGCGCCGCCCTCCCAGTCGGACCACCGCACGAGCGTCCCGCCGAGATCGAAGACCACCGCCCGCGGCGTGCTCACGCGAGATCGGGGATACGCGACCTCACGCCGGCCAGGAGGATCTCGTGTTCGATGAGCGCCGCGACGGCGCTGATATCGGGAGCGAGCGCACGATCCGTCTCGAGCTTTGGCACGTGCTCGCGCACGACCCGACGCGCCTCCTCCACCCCTGGCGCGGTGGTGGCGCCGAGAAGATCGAGGCCCTGCGCGCCGCAGAGCGCCTCGATCGCGAGCGCGTCGCGCGTGTTGCGCACCACCGCCGCGAATTTGAGCGCGGCGTGGACGCCCATGCTCACGTGATCCTCCATGCCGGCCGAGGTCGGGACGGACTCGACCGAGGCCGGGAACGAGCGCAGCCGGTTCTCGGCGACCAGCGCGGCGCTGGTGTACTGCGCGACCATGAACCCCGAATTCGTGCCCGGGGCCGGACTGAGGAACGCCGGCAGACCGCTGGTGTGCGCGTTCGTGAGGCGATCGACGCGCGCCTCGCTGATATCGGCAAGCTCGGCGACAGCGATCGTCGCGAGATCGAGCGCTATCGCCACCGGCTGGCCGTGGAAATTCCCGCCACTGACGACGCGCCGCTGCTCGACGAAGACGAGCGGGTTGTCGGTCACCGAATTGATCTCGATCTCCAGGACGCGCCGCACGTAGTCGAGTGCGTCGCGGGACGCGCCGTGGACCTGCGGCATGCACCGGATCGAGTAGGGGTCCTGGACGCGGGTGTCGCCGACACGGTGCGACGCAACGTTCGCGCTTCCTTCCATCAATGACCGCAGGTTGGCGGCGACCGTCTGCTGTCCTGGGTGCGGCCGCGCGGCGTTCAGGTCCAGGTCCCACGCCGCGTCGGTCGCGCGCAGCGCTTCGGCCGACATCGCGCCCACGATGTCGGCGGTCGACGCGAGGACGTCGGCGTCGTGAAGAGCCAGGCAACCGATGGCGGTCATCACCTGCGTCCCGTTGATGAGCGCGACGCCTTCCTTCGGCCCGAGCTCGAGCGGCCTCAGTCCGGCCTTCTTGAGCGCGTCAGCGCCCGACATCCGCACGTTTTCGATGAAGGCCTCACCCTCGCCCATCAGCACGAGCGCGGCGTGCGCGAGAGGCGCGAGATCACCCGACGCGCCGACGCTTCCGTGCATCGGGATCACCGGATGGACGCCGCGGTCGAGTAGCTCGAGGAGCATCTCCGCCAGCTCGGGGCGAACACCGGAGCGCCCGGCCGCCAGGGTGTTGGCGCGGAGCAGCAGCACCGCCCTGACGACGTCCACCGGCAGCGGATCGCCCACGCCCGCCGCGTGGCTTCGGATGAGATTGCGCTGCAGTGCGCGCAGCTCGCTTGCCGGTATGCGGACCGTCGCGAGGTCGCCGAAGCCGGTGTTCACGCCGTAGACCGGCGCATCGCCCGCGGCGAGCTCCGCAACGAGCTTCGCTGATTCAGACATGCGACGCTCGGCCGCTCGATCGAGCGCAGCCGGCGTGTGGCGGCGCGCGACCGCGAGGACCTCGGCGATCCTGAGACCGGTTCCCGTGAGCCGCAGCGTCGGCACCCTGAGCTACTCGACTTCCTTCAGGTTCTCCCGATACCAGGCGGAGAGCTCGGCGTAGTGATGCGCGGCTCCGACCGTCCAGCGGTCGTCTTCCGCGCGGACCTCGCGTACGACGCGCGCCGGCACGCCGAGCACCAGAGATCGTGCTGGCGCGGCGAACCGCTCGGCGAGGACCGCGCCCGCGCCCACGATCGTGCGCTCGCCCACCGTGTTCGCTCCGACCAGCACCGCGGCCGACCCGATGAGCACGTTGCGCTCGACGATCGAGGAATGGACGATCGCGCCGTGTCCGATCGTGCAGTCCGGGCCGATGATCGTTGGCTCGCCGGTATCGGTGTGGATGGTGCAGTTGTCCTGGACGTTCGAGCGCTCACCGATCTCGATGCGGTCCATATCGGCACGCAGCACCGAGCCGAACCACACCGATGCGCCGGATCGCACGGTCACGTCGCCGATGAGCACGGCCGTGGGCGCCACGAACGCGTCGGCCGCGACCGTCGGCCGCTTCCCGCGGTAGCCGTAGAGGGGCACGGCTCCGTAGAGTAGGTGGCGCGATGAAGACCCGCGACCTCCGCGTCGAAGGCTACCGGCCGCTCATCCCGCCGGCGATCATGCTCGACGAGCTCCCGCTCTCGGAGACGGGCTCGCTGACGGTCGCGAGCGCGCGTGAGGAGATCGTCCGCATCCTGGATCGGGAGGACGATCGTCTCATCGTCGTCGTCGGGCCGTGCTCGGTCCACGACGTCGAGGCGGCGATGGAATACGCGCACCGGCTCGGGGCGATCGCGAAGGAGCTCGCGGACGATCTGCGGGTCGTCATGCGCGTCTACTTCGAGAAGCCGCGCACGACCGTCGGTTGGAAGGGGCTGATCAACGATCCGGGCCTCGACGGCAGCTTCCGGATCAACGACGGCCTGCGTGTCGCGCGCCGTCTATTGCTCGACCTGGCGGAGCTCGGCATCCCGGCCGGCTGCGAGTTCCTCGACCCCGTCTCGCCGCAGTACATCTCGGATCTCGTGAGCTGGGGCGCGATCGGGGCGCGGACCACGGAGAGCCAGGTGCACCGCGAGCTCGCGTCAGGCCTCTCGATGCCCGTCGGGTTCAAGAACGGCACCGGTGGCACCGTGCAGATCGCGATCGATGCCGTGCGCGCCACCGGGCACCCGCACCGATTCATCGGCGTGACCGAGCAGGGTCTGGCCGCGTTCGTGAGCACCCGCGGAAATCCGTACGGCCATGTGATCCTGCGCGGCGGCGCGCGTGGTCCCAACTACGACCGCGCGAGCGTCCGCGGGGCGCTCGACGCGCTGCGTGACGCGGGCCTTCCCGAGCGGCTGATCGTCGACGCGAGCCACGGGAACAGCGAACGGGATCACCTTCGGCAACCTGTTGTCGCTGCGGATATCGCGGCGCAGATCGCCGCCGGCGAGCTCGGCATCGCGGGTGTGATGGTCGAGAGCTTCCTCGTCGCGGGTCGCCAGGAGCTCATCGAGCCTGCGCGCCTGGTCTACGGACAGAGCATCACGGACGCGTGCATCGGTTGGGAAGACACCGTGATGGTCCTGCAGGGTCTCGCCTCGGCGGCGCGCGAACGCCGCGCGGCGACAAAGGTCAGCGCGCTCGGGTAACGTCTACCAAGCGATAGCCGAAGCCGCGCGCGGTCTCGATGGCGACCTCGCTGACAGTGGCGTCTTCCAGCTTCTTGCGCAGGCGGCCGACATGGACGTCGACCAGTCGCGTGTCGCTGCCCGGCTCGTACCCCCACACCCCGGTGAGAAGGTCATCGCGTGTGAAGACGCGGCCCGGCTCGCCGGCGAGCGTGCGCAGGAGCTTGAACTCGGTCGGTGTCAGCTGGACCTGCCGATCACCCGCGATGGCCTGCACGCTGCCGCTGTCGATGACGAAGCGGCCGAAGCGCAGCTGCTTCGCGCCCGCGCCGTCGCGCGACATCTGAGCGCGGCGCAGCAGCGCTTCGATGCGCGCCAGCAATTCGTCGTTGTCGAAGGGCTTGCCGATGTAATCGTCCGCGCCGACGCGCAGGCCGACGACCCGATCGGGCGGCTCTTTCTTCGCGGAGATGAACAGGATCGGGACGTCGGTGTTCTTGCGGAGCTCGAGGCACAGGCTGATGCCATCCAGGCTCGGCATCATCACATCAAGCGTCACCACGTCCGGTCGAACGCGCTCGAATGTCTCCACCGCCTGCCGCGAGTCGGTCACGACGTGGGTGGCGTAGCTCTCCTCGGCGAGGATGCTCGAGAGGAGCATCGCGATGTCGCGGTCGTCCTCGACGATCATGACGCGGGCGCCCGTATGAGACGGGGAGGTGGCGGAGGAAGTGCGCTGCTCGATCAT
>JBDTMY010000185.1:0-2834 GCA_039934015.1 Chloroflexota bacterium
CGAGGCCCACGGGGGGCAGCTGTGATCGCGGGCGCCGTCGTCCTCTTGTTCTTGGGGATGGCGGCGCCTGCGCTGGCTGACGACCCGCCGCGCGCGGCCCCGGCGCCGCGTGCCGGTCGCGCCGCGCCGAATGCCGGCGATTACAACGCGATCATCTCCTTCGCGCAGGACTCGGCCCGCGATCTGACCGCGCTGCGACAGCAGGCGCGCGATGTCGCGGCGGCGCGCGATGAGACGCTGGAACAGATCGATACGCTGGCGGAGCTCACCAAGAAGCCGGGCGCGGTCCGCGATCGCCTGGAGCGTGAGGCGATCCGCCTGTCCTCCAGCACGCGCACGCCATCAGACGTCACGCTTCCTACGGCCGTCCGCGAGGCCGCCGACGAGATGCGCACGTTCCGCGTCGAGCTGAAGCAGCAGTACGTCGCGCTCGAAGCTGACGCGGTCGCTCTCGCTCCCTACGCCGTGATCGCACCTGCGAGCAGCGGATGGATGACTCCCGCGGTCGGCGAGCTCACACAGGAATTCGGCCCGACGCCCTACTGGTTCGAGCCCGCCCGCCAATACGGCGGCGTCTACTACGCGCACTTCCACGAGGGCATCGACATCGCCGCGGCCATGTACACGCCCGTCGTCGCCGCGGCGCCGGGGCGCGTCGTGTGGGTGGGACATCTTCCCGACGGCGCGATGGTCGTGTTGATCGCTCACACCGATGGTCTCGTGTCGCTATACGCGCACCTCGATGACCGTATCGCGAAGCCGCGCGTCGCGGCCGGCGATCACGTGCAAAGGGGCCAGATCATCGGCGCGATCGGCATGACCGGCATGACGACCGGTGCGCATGTGCACTTCGTGGTGTGGCGCAACGGCGAGCTCATCGATCCGCTATCGGTGATAACGCACTAGCCGTTTACCGTCCGTTGAGATTTCTTGTCACGGAGGCGACACCACCCGATCGCGCGCGTATGGAGACTGACATCCACTGACCAAAGTACCGGTGGGAAGGTCAAGTGGGGTGGATGTGATGCGTCGTCTCGTCTACTGCTTCGTCTTCGCGCTGCTGATGAGCACGGTGTCCGCGGGCAAGGCGGATGCGGGCGTCGAATGGTGCTCTGAGGATCCGGTCTTCATCGTCAACGGCAACATCGTCGACGTCACCACGAGGTTCCCCGCGGCGTATCTCAAGAACATCAAGGGCCCGGTGCTCTTCGAGCTTCTCGTGCCCGAGAACGTCATCGCCGCCGTCCTCACGCTGCCCGGCTCGGTCCCGCTCGAGGGAAGGGTGTTGAAGACGCTGCCGCGCTGGTGGGGTCTGCTCGGCCTGCCGGTGGTCGTGCGCGTCACCTTCAACGCGACCGCCTCGTTCGAGACCCAGACACAGGTCACCGGCACCGGTCTGTTCCTCACGACCACGGTGAACGGCAAGTCCAACCAGGTCACGACCGCCAGCTACCGCCTGCTCCTGCCGTAGATGTCGCGACTTCGCTGGCAGCTTCGGACCTACATCGTCGGCGTGATCCTCGCGGGCGCCGCGGCCCTCGGGGTCGCGACCGTCGGCCCGCGCCCCAGCGGGACCGACGACCTGCTGGTCATCGCGATCCTTCTGGGGCTCGCGACGATCGCGCAGGTCTGGCCGGTGCATCTGTCGCTCAAGGTCAAGCTCACCGTCGACGACACGCCGCTGTTCGCGGCGGCGCTCCTGCTCGGTCCGTTCGTGGCGATGCTGGTCGCGGTGGTGAGCGCTCTGCTCGGTCTTCACTTTCGCAACGCGCGCATGCCCTGGTACAACCGGGCCTTCACGGCCGCGGTATCCGCGCTCGCGACCGGCGCCGCGGCGGTCGTGTATCTCGTTCTCGCGGACGGCGCTCGGCCGATGCTCTCGCAGCCGTTGCCGATCATCGCCGCCGGTGCCGCGCGTTACCTGATGCAGACCTCGCTCGTGGACGTCGCGGTCGCGCTGCAGATGAAGCGGCGCCCCTTCGCTTCCTGGTGGACGCTCCATCGGCGCGACCTCGCGCAGATGGCCGGATTGCACCTGCTCGGCGCGATCGCCGCCGTCTCCGCCGACGGACAGCCGCTCGCGCTCGTCCTCTTCGCGGTGCCCATGGTCGCGATGCTGCTGACGCTACGCGACAGCGCGCGCGTGCGCGAGCAGACCCGCGCCGCGATCCTCGAGCTCGCCGATCTCATCGACCTGCGCGATCCGTACACCCACGGCCACTCGCAGCGTGTTGCCGCGCTCGCGGAACGCCTCGCCCGCCGGCTGAAGCTCCAGTACTCGCAGGTCGAGCTCATCCGCGACGCCGCGCGGGTGCACGACATCGGCAAGATCGGCACGAACGACCTGGTGCTGCTGAAGGCCGGCCCGCTTGACGCGAGCGAGCAGGCCGAGATGCGCCGGCATGTCGAGATCGGACATCGGCTGCTCCGGCGCCTGCCGGAGTTCTGGGAGGGCGCGGAGCTCGTGCTCGCGCACCACGAGCGTCACGACGGGAAGGGATACCCGCGCGGGCTGCGGGGCGACGAGCTACCGCTCGAGGTCTCGGTCATCTCCGTCGCCGACACCTACGACGCGATGGTGAGCGATCGTCCGTATCGGAGGGGCATGGCGTGGGAGCAGGTGCGCGCCGAGCTGCTGCGCTGCCGCGGGACGCAGTGGCGCGAGGTCGCGGTCGACGCCTTCATCGCGATGATCGAGGACGAGCGTGGCGGCGTCGCTGCACGTCAGCGGGTGACAGCGCCGGCGACAACGTAACGCCGTTGGCGCACCATGTCGCCCAGATGGTGAACCCGCCCGACGAGGCCGCCGGGTACGAGCGTCGCATCCGGATCGC
>JBDTMY010000186.1:0-4087 GCA_039934015.1 Chloroflexota bacterium
ACGACGTCACGCTGCCTCCGACTCTCGCGGTCGCCGCGCAGGATCACGGCTTCTCGCCGAAGCAGTCCAACCGGCTCTTCCGCTTCGAGCACTGGCGCCGTCTACTCACGCCCGGAGGCACGCTCGCCGATCACATCTGGCGCGAGCCGCCCGAGTACATGACACGCCTTCGCGCGATACAGGCCGATGCGCCTGGCGCGATCGTCGCGGACACCGGACCCGCGGCGGTGCTCGGCGCGCTCGAGGACGACCTGGTCGGTCAGGCTTCGCAGCTGGGCGCGTGCATCGTGAACGTCGGCAACCAGCACACCCTCGGGCTCCTGGTCCGCGGCGAGGAGCTCTTCGGCGTGATGGAGCACCACACCGAATCGATGAATACCAAGAAGCTGGAGCGCCTGATCGCGCGCCTCATCACGGGCAAGATCACGCACGACGAGGTCTTCGACGACGACGGGCACGGCGCGCTGGTGCTCGACGAGCGCTACCAGGGAGCCGGTCCGTTCTCGTTCGTCGCGGTAACGGGTCCGAACCGCGCGATGGCCGCACCGCTGGGCTGGTACTTCGCCGCGCCGCACGGCGCCATGATGCTGTCGGGCTGTTTCGGCCTCGTCCGTGGCGTACAGCGTCTGCGACAATCGTCATCAGCGGACTCGCGTGGAGGAGTGGCAGGGTGAAACAGATCATCGGGAACCGTTCAGGCAATCCGGCCCTGAGGGAGTCCACGTTCAGGGGACTCCCCGTTGCCGCCGAGGGCGAGGGTATGACGATCGAGGGGACCGTGAACAAGACCTATGTCTTGTTCCTCCTGCTCATCGCCGGCGTCGCCGGCGCGGTCGTCGCTGATGAGAGCTCGCTGTACGGCCTCATGATGCTGGGCGCGATCGGTGGGCTCGTCGTCGCGATCGCGACGGTCGCCCGCAAGCAGTGGGCGCCCATCACCGCGCCGATCTACGCCGTTCTCGAGGGCCTCTTCGTCGGTGGCATCTCGCTCGTGATGGAGGCCGCCTATCCGGGGATCGTCCTCCCGGCGGTGTCGCTGACGTTCGGCACGCTGTTCGCGCTGCTGGCGGCATACCGCTCGGGCCTGATCAAGGTGACCGAGAACTTCAAGCTCGGCGTCGCGGCCGCGACAGGCGCGATCTTCGTCGTCTATCTCGCGCAGTTCGTTCTCGGCCTGGTCGGCGTCCAAGTGGGCGTCCTCCACGAGGCCATCTTCGGCGCCGGCCTGCTCGGCATCGGCGTGAGCATCGTCGTCATCGTCGTCGCCGCGCTCAACCTCGTGCTCGACTTCGACTTCATCGAGCAGGGCGCCGCGGCTCGCGCGCCGAGGTACATGGAGTGGTACGGCGCGTTCGGTCTGCTCGTGACGCTGATCTGGCTCTACCTCGAGATCCTGCGACTGCTGTCGAAGCTGCGCAGCCGCTAGCTCTTCTCGGAGCACACAGGAGCCCCGCACTTGGCGGGGCTCCTGTGTTGTCCGAAAGGTGCCGGACGGTTCAGATCACTTGGGTAGGAACTGACGTAGCCACGGGTCTGCGAAGTAGATGGCGAACGCTATCGTCGCCGCCCACATCGGAAGGCTGACGTCCTTGCTCTTGCCACCCGCGAGCTTGAGCAGTGAGTACGCGATGAAGCCGGCGCCCACACCGTTCGTGATCGAGTACGTGAGCGGCATCACGAACATCGTGAGGAGCACCGCGAAGCCGGTCGCGAAGTCGATGTTCCCGATCTTGTTGAGCTCGAGGATCGGCCTGAACATGAACCAACCGACGAGCATCAGCACGGGCGCAGTCGCCTGCGGCGGCACGATGCCCGCGATGGGCGCGAGGAACACAGATACGAGGAAGAGCGCCGCGGTCACGAGGCTCGCGAGCCCCGTCCGTGCGCCCTCGGCGACGCCGGCGCCCGACTCGATGTAGGTCGTGTTGCTGGACGTGCCGAAGACGCCGCCGAAGAACGCGCCCAGGGAGTCGACCCAGAAGACGCGGTCGGCACGTTCGATCGTGCCGTCCTTCTTCAGCCAGCCGCCTTCATTCGCGACCGAGACGACCGTCCCGGCCGTGTCGAAGAAGTCGGACAGCATGAGCGAGAAGATGGTCAGGATCGCGACGAAGAAGCCGAGCCTGAAGACCTCGAGGAGTGCGATGCCGTTGGGACCGCTGGTGAACACCGCGCCGATCGTCGAGAAGTCGGGGGTGGCGAGCAGCGTCTGTGGCATCACGGCCACGCCGGGGAGAGCGCCGTAGGTGGCTCCTCCGGTGGCGGCGTTGACGAGGACTCCGATCACGGTCGCCCCGATGATGCCGAGGATGAGCGCGCCCTTGACGTTGCGCGCGTAGAGGAACGAGGTGAGCAGCAGTCCGCCGATCGTGACGATGGCCGTACCGCTGTTCAGGTTTCCGAGCGCCACCGGGTCGGCCGGGTTCCCGGTGCCGACCGCAAGGCCACCGTTGAAGAAGCCAATGGCGAAGATGAAGGCGCCGATGCCGGCGCCGATGCCGAGCTTGATGGGCACAGGCACGGCGTCGAGCAACGTGCGGCGGACGCCGAGCGCCATCGCGATGCAGATCAGAAGACCTTCGAGGGCGACCACGCCCATTGCGCCCTGCCACGAAAGGCCGGCGCCTTTGACGAGACCGAAGACGACGACCGCATTGATGCCGAGCCCCGCCGCGCCCGCATACGGGTAGTTCGCGTAAAGCGCCATACCGCCGGTGAAGAGCGCCGCCATGAGTGCTGTCGCCGCGACGACCGCGGGGAACGGGATGCCCGCCTGCGAAAGGATGACCGCGTTCACCACGAGGATGTAGGACATCACGAGGTAGTTGGTGATCCCACCTCTGATCTCGTTGCCGATCGTGGACCCGGACGCGCGGACCTTGAATTGCCGCTCGATCCAGTCCTGGCCGCCTGATGCGGCGGCCGTACGTGCTGCCATGAAGATCCCCCTCCCTAAATCCGCGGACGCTGCGCGTGTACTGGGCGACACCTCCTCAGTGCATTCGCTCACACCGGCGCGTATTCGCGGGCCGCCACGGGAGGAAGCGGGCGGCGTTCCGTACTGGGGCGGATTCTAGACATCGGCCGCCGCCCGCTGCGGCGCTAGATGCGCATCAGCCGTCCACGACATATCGGGACGCGCCCGCGAGCACCCTCTCCGCGTCCGCGGCGAGACGCGCCACCAGCGCACCAGCAGGCTCGATCGAGTCGATGAGACCGGCGTCCTGACCGATCAGGAGGTTTCCGCGTTCGGCATCGCCGGCGGCACGCGCCGCAGCCAACCCTTTTCGGACCTCGTCACTGTGGCGCCGAAGCTCGCCCTCGCGACCGGACCATTCATTGATGAAGGCGTTGACGCGCACGCGCGCGTACGCACCCGGCCAGACCCTGCCCTGTGCAACGTCCGGGATCTCGCTGATCACAGTGTCATGACCGTCGCTCGCGACGATGGCCTGCTTGTAGCCCACCGGCAGTGGCGACTCGTCGGTCGCAAGAAGACGCGTGCCCAGGAGCACGCCCTGCGCGCCCAACATGAGCGCGGCCGCGATCCCCTCGCCGTCGGCGATCCCGCCCGCAGCTACGACCGGGATGGGCGCGACCGCGCGCACGACCATCCGCGTCAGCGGAAAAGTGGCGATGAGACCAACGTGTCCGCCACCTTCGGTGCCCTGCGCGACGATGATGTCCGCGCCTGCCTCCGCCGCCCGCTTCGCGCCATCGGCGCGGTCGGCCTGATGCATCCAGAGGACACCCGCAGCGTGCGCGCGGTCCCCGATCGACCTGAGGTCCGTGCCCTCACTCGGCCACGCCGTCGCGAGGACGCGCGGCCGCAGCGCGAGTACCGCGTCGACGTCCGTATCCGAACACGCGAAGAGCAGGAGGTTCACGCCGAACGGAGCGTCCGTGAGTGAACGGATCCGGTCGACGACACCTCGCGTCGCATCTTGTTGCGCTGCGGAGGTGGCCGCGGTGAACGAGGCGCCAAAGATCCCGAAACCGCCGGCGCTGCTGACCGCCGCGACGAGCTCCGCGGACGTTCCGCCCGACATGCCCCCGAGGACGATCGGATGCCGGATCCCCAGCAGCT
>JBDTMY010000187.1:0-6208 GCA_039934015.1 Chloroflexota bacterium
TCAGAAGGACGACGGCACACGCCCGCGCGGCGCCACCCGCGCCAAGGACGAGGACCGTTTCGCCGACGAATATCTTCCCGGCACGCGCCGACTCATCGATCGCGCGCTCGAAGCCGTACACGTCGGTGTTCTCGGCGATCAGACGCGAGCCGCGCCGGACGACCGTGTTGACCGCTCCAACTCGACGCGCATCCTCGCCGGCTTCATCCATGTATCGCAGCACGCGTTCCTTGTGTGGGATCGTGACGTTCGCCCCAAGGACGTCATCCCTACGGAGGGCTTCGACGAAATCGGCCAGCCGTTCCGGCGCGACGTCGCGCGTCTCGTAGTGATGCGGCAGGCCAAGCGCGGCGAACGCCGCGTTGTGCATCGCCGGGGAAAGGGAGTGCGCCACCGGATGTCCCAGCAGATATACCGAGGCCACGGCTATTTGTTCCCGTATTTGACCCGATTGGCCTCGTGCTCCTCGAGCGTCACCGAGAACGCGTGCCCACCGGTGCCGTCGCTCTTCGCGACGAAGTAGAAGTACGGCACTTTGGCCGGCCGCGCGGCGCCTTCGAGCGCGGCGGCCCCGGGATTGGCGATCGGCGTCGGCGGCAGCGCCGCGTACCGATAGGTGTTGTACGGCGAATCGAGCTTCAGGTCCTCGAGCGAGAGCTCGCGCCACTCGCCGAGCGCGTACTGGATCGTCGGATCGGCGTCGAGCTTCATCCCGATCTCGAGGCGATTGGTGTAGACGCCGGCGATCGTCGCGCTCTCGGCGCGGTCGCGGGCCTCGCGCTCCACGATCGAGGCGAGCTTGACGATGTCGTAGATCGCGACCTTTCGCTCGGACGACGCGGCTCGAAGCGTCGCGCCGACCTTACGTTCGAACGTGTCGAGCAGCACGTCGATGATCCGCGGCGCGGTCATGTCCGGTCGCATGAAGTAGGTGTCGGGGAAGAGATACCCCTCGAGCGGCGCCTTCGCGTCCATCCCGGCGAGCACGGTGTTCTTCCGATCTCCCACCACCGCCGCCGCGGTGAATGACTCCTTCGTGATCTGTGGGAACGCCTTGTTCACCGCGGTCGCGACCTCCGTGAGGCGCCAGCCATCGATGATGCGCAGGACGATCTGCTCGCCCGGCGCCTTCTCGAAGAGCTTCGCGATGTCACGCGGGGTCAGCGCCGCCGACACCGTGTACGTGCCGGATTGCAGCGCGTTCTCACGCTCGGTCTCGTACAGGACGAACGCGAACGACAGCGCGGAGCGGATGACGCCCTCCTCCTCGAGACGCTTCGCGATCTGACCGGCCGTTTCGCCGCGCGAGATCACGAAGGGCCGGTTGTCCGCACGCGTGTCCTTCGCCAGATCCACGTCGTTCTTGACGCGATCCGCGATGAAGCCACGCACGAAGTCCTGGCGCAGCAGCGTGTCGTGCTCGGCCACGTAATCGACGATGGCCTCCTCCGCGAGCGGCTTCGCCACCACGTAGAGCCCGACCAGGCCGAGCGCGACGAACAGGAGAAAGGCGAACGGCCCGAGCGACGAGCGCCGCTGCTGCGGCGGCGCCGCGCGTCCGCGAGGCGGCGGCATCAGGCGCTACGACGCCGCGACAGGAAGTCCTCGAGGAGGACCGTCGCCGCGCCGGCGTCGAGATCGACGGCGCCGCGGTGAGCGGCCTCGGCCGTGGTGTGGCGCTCGTCATACAGATCGACGGGGAGACCGAGGGCCGCGCAGGCGTCGGCGAAGCGCCGCACGCGCAGCGCCTGCGGTCCGTCCTCGCCACGCAGTGTCAGCGGCAGACCGATGACCAGGGCACCTACCTCCTCTTTCGCGATGAGGTCACGCAGGCTCGCGAGATCGGCCTCGAGACTACGTCGCGCCAGCGTACGGAGCGGCCGCGCGAGGCCGAACGTTTCATCACCGACGGCGAGCCCGATGCGGCGGTCGCCGACGTCAAGCGCAAGATAGCGCACGCTCAAGGCGACGGCGCCGCGGCCGTCGCCGTGTCCACCTCGATGCGCAGACGCGTGTCGAAGAACGGGAACCGCGGCCACCATCCCGGCCACACGGTGATGCTCCTGAGCTCGAGACCCTGGCCCGCGATCACGTTCTGCGCCTCTTCGAACTGACGGCCCGCGAGCGCCGTACGGAGCGGCGCATCTTTTACCTGCGGGTACTGCAAGGTGCTTCCGCGAACGCGCCACCGAACGCCGTTGCCTTCGAGCGTCGGTCCGATGACCAGGGTCACCACCGTGGCTGTCTCGTTGATGTCGTTGTCAGAGTCGGCCTGCTGTCTCAGCTTCGCGATCGTCGTGGCGCGCGGCTCCGTGCCGGGAACGCTGTACCCCGTCGCGGTCCCGGTCACGGTGAGATCGAACGTCCCATTCGGGGGCTCGCTGCCGACGAGTCCGGTGGAAGCGGTGACGCCGGTCACCTTCGTGACGGGACCGTAGACGAGCTGACCCTTGTCGGCGGCCTTCTTCCACTCCTCGACCTTCAGCTGGGCGCGCTTTCCGAGCTCCTCGTCGGCGCGGCCGGCAGCGAGACCGTAGTCCGAAGCGGTGATGACGGCGAACTTCTTGATCTCGCCACCGCTCGTCGCTTGCTGGTTGTTGACCGCGAACTCGCTGCGATCGGCCAGGGTGATGGTGTTCGCCGAGACGTTCCCCGTCGTGCCCGCTTCGAGGGCCTCGACCGGGATGTCGACCGTCCCAAAGCTCACGAAGGGCGGAAGGATGTCGAGCGAGCTGCGCGGGATCACTTTGTCCTCGGTCGTCTGGAAGCGGACGTTCTCGCGCGTACGGACGATGGTCCCCTTCAGCACGCGGAACTCCTGGGTGTTCCGGTTCGTGAATCGAGCGACACCCTTCGCCTTGATCGGCTCGAGACGCTCGCCGGTGGCCTTCTGGGTGTACTTCTGTGACAGGTCGTTGGCGACGAGCGTGAGTGCGCCCGGGATCTCGCCGTCCGGCCCCGCGCGAAGATCGAACTCGATCGGACCGAGCGGCCGCGACACCGGAGCGACAACGACCGTCGCGGTCGGGCCGATCACCACCATGAGCACCAGCGCCGCCGCCAGCAGGCTTCCGAGGATGCCGAGCACCGTGATGGGTGACGCGCCGGCCGCACGCTTGACCCGCACCGGTCGCGCGAGCGCGGCGCGGCGAGCGGTCGTGAGCTGCTCCGTCGCGTCCATCTCCTGGCGCTCGAGTGCCGCGGTGCTCGCGAATGACGGCAGGTGGACGGAGGAGGCGAGTGAGCGGGCGCGCGCGTCCGGCGAAACTATCGCGAGGCGCCGCGTGCCCGCCGCGCGGCGCGCTACCTCGAAGAACACTCCGTTGCGTGCCGCGGGCGCGCCGGCTGCGATCGACAGCACCAGATCATCCGCCGTCGGAGCCGCCGTGATGCGCTCGACCGCCTCCAGCACGCTCGCGCGCGCGCCGAGCTCGATCACCGTCCGTCCGGCGACGGGCACGGTCATGACGCGAAGATCCCCGAGGCGATAGCGGCCGCGCCGACCGCGACGAGATCGTCCGCGCGCAGCTGCACGTCGCCGTACGCGCGGCTGGCGATGCCGACCGAGAGAGGCGAGACGTCGACCGCGCCCCCGCGCACGTCACCCACCGCCTCGGCGAGCGCGCGCGGCAGGGCCAGGAGCGAGTCGGGCACGCCGACGAAGAGCCAACGTGCGGGCGGCAGACCGTCGAGCGTGTGAAGCGACGCCACGACGCAGTCGGCCCACACGCGTGCATCTGCCTCGAGACGATCGGGGCGTGACGCGATCGCGATGCGGCCGAGGCCGAACGCCCGCGTTGCGATGACGCGTCCCTCGCGCAGGATCGCGAGCGCGGTCACATCGGCGCCCAGGCGCAGCACGCCGGCGTCGAGCACGCCCGACTCCGCAAGGAGCCGACCGAGCGCGTACGCGCCGGGCACGACCGATCCACGTCGACGCGCGGCCTCGAGTGCGCCGGTCGCCGCGCCGGAGAGGACGAGCGGCGCGACGCTGACGTCGCTCCACACCTCGACGAGTCCGCCGCGCTGCCCGACGAGGCTCGCGAGGTGGCGGCCATCGAGCGACAACGATGCGACGTCTTCATGCAGGCGCACCGTCGGGACCCCGCGCAGCGCGGGATCGTCCTCGGCGCTCGCCGCGGCGGTCTTCGCGCTGACCGTCGCGGCCTCGCGCGTCGCGCGCGAGATCTCGTTCGCGACGACCGGGGCGACAGACGACTCGCGCTCGAACGAGGTCGAGAGGTGATACGTCCGCACGTCGTCGCCATCGATCGCGACGACCGAGCGTTCCGACCGCTGCCCGTGTTCGGCGGCGCCGAAGGCGGTGGCGAGCGCGGCTGCGACGGATTCGCGGTCGACGACGAGTCCACCGGTCACCGCGCCTTCGGCCAGGCCGGCCTCGCCGCGCCCGGTGATGCGCAACCGTGCGTTCTCGCGAGTCGCGACGATGACCCGCGCGATCCCCGCCGAGAGCTCGACGCCGGCGACCAGTGGTCCCCGCGGGCCGACCGTGCGGGCATCGCGCGCGTTAGCGGCGGTCACTTCCCCCATCCAAACGCGCGCGCACCGTTTCCCGTGCCGTTTCGAGCGCCTCGGCCAGGCGGGACGGATCCTTTCCGCCCGCGGTCGCGTTCTCCGGGCGTCCGCCGCCCTTTCCGTTGATGATCGGTGCGAGCACCTGTTTCACGAGGGCATCGGCGTCCACCTTGCCCGATAGGTCCTTCGTGACGTTCACGACGAGCGACGCAGCGCCGTTGCGCCGGGCGCCGAGCACCACGACCCCCGAGCCGATCATCTCGCGGATGCGATCCGAAAGCGCGCGGAGTTGATTGACGTCGCTGTCTCCGATGTCGGCTGTCACGAGCTTCGCGTCCCCGATCACGACGGCCTTCGCCAGCAGCGAGCTGGCCACCGTGTCGATGCCGCTGCGCTGCAGCGTCGCGAGCTCCTTCTCCAAACGCTCGCGCGACTCGCTGAGCTGTTGCACGGCTTCTGGCACACGCGTCGGTGGGACGCGCAGCGCCGTGGCCGCGCGCGCCAGGCGCTCGCGCGTCTCGCGCATCTCGCGCAGGGCGCCGAGGCCGGTCAGCGCCTCGATGCGGCGGATCCCCGCACCGATGCTCTCTTCCTTCGTGATGAGGAACGGCCCGATGTCCCCGGTGCAATGGCAGTGCGTGCCCCCGCACAGCTCGCGGCTCGGGCCGGCTTCGATGACACGCACCTCGTCGTCGTACTTCTCGCCGAAGAGGGCCATCGCGCCCGACGCGAGCGCGTCACTCAGCGGCATCACCTGGGCGTGAACGCTCGCGTTGTCGAGGATCGCGTGGTTCACGTCGTCCTCGACGCGTTGCAGCTCTTTCGGCGTGAGCGCGCGGCCGAAGGTGAAATCGAATCGGAGATTCGGCGCGTGCACCAGCGACCCGGCCTGATGCACGTCCTCGCCAAAGAGATTCCGAAGCGTCGCGTGCAGGAGGTGGGTCCCGGTGTGATTGCGCATCGTGTCGCGGCGCAGCTCGTCGTCGACGGCGGCGCGCGCTCGCGCCGACACGCGTAGGACGCCGTCGACGACCTTGGCGCTCATCACGATCACACCCGGCGCCGCCGTCTGCGTATCGGCGACCATGGCGCGCCCCTCGTCGGTCGTGATGGTGCCGCGATCGCCCACCTGGCCGCCGCCCTCCGGATAGAAAGGAGTGCGATCCAGGACGATCTCGACGTCCGCGCCCTCGTGCGCCAGCTCGACTCGCGAGCCCCCGACGACGAGCGACACGATGCCGGCGTCAGTGGCGAGCTCGTCGTAGCCGGTGAACTCGCTGCGCAGACCCTGCGTCTCGCGGAGCAGCGAGTAGAACTGACCGAAGCGCATCGCGTCCTGCGAGAACTTCGCCGTCGCGCGGCTGCGGCTGCGCTGCGCCTCGAGCAGCTCGCCGAAGCCGCGCTCGTCGACGGTGAGGCCCGACGTCGCGGCGATCTCCTTGGTCATCTCCAGCGGAAAGCCGTACGTGTCGGAGAGCCGGAACGCGGTGTCGCGGTCGATCCAGGTCTGGCCCTCGGCCTTCGCGCGCGCGATCGCCTCGTTCAGCATCGTCAGGCCGTTCGCGAGCGTGCGCTCGAACTTGTCTTCTTCGTCCGCGATCACCTGCGTGATCCGGTCCCGCGCCTTCGTGAGCTCGTGATAGTGCTTCTGCATCGTCTTCACGACGTCGCC
>JBDTMY010000188.1:0-3479 GCA_039934015.1 Chloroflexota bacterium
CTCCGCGCGCCTGGTATTACCGTTGCCGCGTGCGATCGCCGGAGCTCCCGCTCGTGGTCATCCTCCTGGCGCTGGCTGGCCTGGGCATCGGCGCGTCGGTCGTGCTCTCAGGCGCGAACACGCTCACGGCGTTCATCGGTATCGGGTCGGTCCTCGTCGCCGGGTTCGGCATCCTGATCTCCCCCTGGCTGGCTCGTCGGTCCGCCCGCGGCGGTATCGCGTGCACGGTGGCGGGCATTGCGGCGGTGTCCGTCGCCGCGGTCCTCTTGGTGACGTCTCCGGCGAGCAATAGCGATCTCTGGGTCTTGATCAACATCGGGCGCTTCGGCGGTGCGCTCGCCGCGGCGCTTGGTCTGGCGCTCACGCTCCACGCCGCCGTTGTGCGCACCCTTGGTCCAAGCCGCGCGCTCGGACTTATCGCGGCCGACGTCGTGGCACTCGGGATCGCCGTGGTGATCGCCGGCTGGGAGACACGCAGCTAGGAGGAGGCGGGCTCGAACTCCGCAAGCCGCTGTCCGCGCTCCACCTGCTGCCCGACCGAGGCGAGCACGCGGGTCACCGTGCCGTCCGCCGGCGCCTCGACGCGCAGCTCCATCTTCATCGCTTCGACCACGAACAGCAGATCGCCGCGGCGCACCTTCTGGTCCGCCTTCGTCTGCGCCGCGATGACGACGCCGGGCATCGGCGCCGCGACCTCCGAGCCGATCGTCAGCTCGACATTGCGCGGCCGCATCGCGGTGTCGAGCTCGTACGCCTCGCCCGCCAGCGCGACCCAACACATCGTGCCCTCACGCGCGGCCGCGGCGGGGTTCGCGTCGATCGTCCATTCGTGCGGCTCGGCCTGCGACTGCACTGCGACGTGGCCGTTCAGCTCGTATGGCCCGCGCCCGGTCAGCCGCACCGCGCGCTCGATGTCGCCCTCGCGCAGCGTCACGGTCGAGGCGTAGCCCTCGCCCAGGCGCCACGGGCCGAGCGATGTCCATGGGTCGCGCGGATCGCGCGCGCCGGCGATGACCGTCGCGGCCGCGAGCACGTACGCCTCGTCCGGCGCGGCGGGCCGCTCCGGCACGAGCTCCTCGAAGGAGCGCTTCACGAACTCGGTGTCCACTTTGCCCTTCTGGACGACGTCGTGCGCCGCGAGGGCGCGCAGGAAGCGCAGATTGGTGCGCACCCCGAGCACCTCCAGCTGCGCGAGCGCCTCGCTGAGCTTCGCGAGCGCGAGCTTGCGGTGCGGCCCGTGCGCGATGAGCTTCGCGATGAGCGGGTCGTAGTGACGCGTGACCGCCGAGCCCTCTTCGTAGCCCGCGTCGACGCGGATCCCCTCGGGCCAGCGGATGTGCGCGATGCGGCCGGTGGCAGGGAGGAACCCGCCCTCGACGTCTTCGGCGTAGAGGCGAACTTCGATGGCGTGGCCGCGCGGCGCGGGCTCCCCCAGCGAGATCCGCTCACCGAGTGCGATCTTGAGCTGCTGCTCGACGAGGTCGATGTCCCACACCAGCTCGGTGACCGGATGCTCCACCTGGAGCCGCGCGTTCACTTCGAGGAAGGCGAAGCGGCCCTTCGCGTCGACGATGAACTCCGCCGTCCCCGCGTTCGTGTACTTCGCCTCGCGCGCGATCGCGATCGCCGCATCCGCGAGCGCCTTGCGCTGCTCGTCCTCGAGCGACGGCGCGGGCGTCTCCTCGAGGATCTTCTGGTGCCGGCGCTGCGTGGAGCAGTCGCGCTCACCCAGGGCGAAGATCTGGCCGTGCGTGTCGGCCAGGAGCTGCACCTCGACGTGCCGTGGCCGCTCGACGAGCCGCTCGAGCATCAGCCGCTCGTCGCCGAACGACGCTGACGCGATGCGTCGCGCCTTCGCGAGCGCCTCCTGGAGCGCACCCGGCTCGCGCACGCGCTGCATCCCGATGCCGCCACCGCCGGCGACCGGCTTCACCATGACCGGGTAGCCGATGCTCTGCGCGGCCTCGATGAACGCCTCGTCGCGCTGGTCGTCCTCCATGTAGCCCGGCAGCACGGGGACGCGCGCGCGGTGCGCCAGTGCCTTCGCCTGCACCTTGTCGCCGAGCGCGGCGAGCACCTCGGGGGTCGGGCCGACGAAGCGCATGCCCGCCTCGCGCACCGCCGTCGCGAAGCGCGGCGATTCGGCCAGGAAGCCGTAGCCCGGATGTACGAGGTCCGCGCCGGCCTCGCGCGCCGCGGCGATGACGCGCTCGATGTCGAGGTATGACTCGGCCGCGGGTGGGGGACCGAGGCGCATCGCGACATCGGCCTCGCGCGCGAACGGCTCTTTCGCGTCGGCATCGGAGTACACCGCGACGGTCCGCATGTTCAGGCGCCGCGCCGTGCGGAAGATCCGGCGCGCGATCTCCCCGCGGTTCGCGACAAGGAGCGTCGTCACCACTTCGGCTTGCGGCGCTCGAGGAACGCGCGCATGCCCTCCTGGCCTTCATCGCTCACGCGGATGCCGGCGATGCGCTCGACGGTCATCTCGCGCACCTCGGCGACGGATCTGCCGGCGACGTCACGCACGAGGCGCTTCGCGGCGTTGACCGCGTGCGGACCGCCGGCGACGATCGCGTCGAGGTAGAAGGCGATCTTCGCGTCGAGCTGCGCCGGCTCCTCGACCTGCTCCACCAGTCCGATCTGTTGTGCGCGGCGCGCGTCGAAGCGGATGCCGGTCGCGAAGAGCGCGGTCGCGTGCGCGAACCCGATCTTGCGCACGACGTACGGTGCGACGATCGCCGGCAGGATCCCCAGGCGCACCTCGCTGAAGGCGAACACCGCCTCGGTCGACGCGACGGCGATGTCCGCAACGGCGACGAGTCCGCAGCCGCCGCCCATCGCCGCGCCCTGCACCCGCGCGAGGAGCGGCATCGGCAGCTCGTCGAGCGCGCGGAACATCTGGGCGAGCGCGCGCGAGTCGGCGACGTTCTGCTCGAGTGAGAAGTCGGCCATGCCGCTCATCCAGTTGAGGTCCGCGCCCGCACAAAAGATGTCGCCGTCGCCGCGGAGGACGACGGCGCGTGAGGTCGGGTCGATGCGGCCGAGGATCTTGCCCAGCTGCGCGATGAGATCCGCGTCGAAGGCGTTGCGCACGTCGGGGCGCGCGAGGGTGATCCAGGTGATCCCGCGGTCGTCGATCTCGAGCCGGACAACGTCGGTCACGGCCGGGACGATAGCGAGAGCGAGCGGGGCGCGGGTTCTAGCGGGCGGGAGCGGCGGGGCGCTTGGACTGGGCCGGCGCGTACGGCGAGCGGCGATTCTCCTCGAGCTGCACGTGCGTGTAGCCGTGGATCGTCACTTCGTGCTGCGAGCGGAGAGCGCTTGCTGCGAGGAGCGCGGGCATCGACGTCTGGTCCGCGACCGTGAAGCATTCGTCACACCCGCCGAAACGGCAGGGAAAGCCACCTGACCTCATGGAGGTTTGACCTTTCCGGCCGTTTTCTCGGCCCGCGGGGATTTGTGAAGCATATCAGCGA
>JBDTMY010000189.1:0-6853 GCA_039934015.1 Chloroflexota bacterium
CTTCGGGAGCGACGCGGCGGTGTGACGAGATCGCCGGGTAGAGCACCTCGCTGAACAGATCGCCCAGCGTCGTCGCCGAGGCGGCGAGCTGGAGCGCATCGAGGAAGCGGAACGCCGCGGGCTTCGTCGCGTCCTTCAGGTCGAACGTCACCACGCCCCCGAACATCCCGCCGAACTGCCGCTTCGCGAGCTCGTGCTGCGGGTGGTCCGGGAGCCCGGGATAGCGGACCCGCGCGATCTTCGGATGAGAAGCGAGATGCCGCGCGACGCGCAGTGCGCTCTCGCACTGGCGGCGCACGCGCAGGTCGAGCGTGCGCATGCCTCGAATGCAGAGCCACGCTTCGTGCGGTGGCAGATACGCGCCGTCGAGGATGGTCCGGTCGCGCATGGCCTTCGCGACCTCGGCGCTGCCGGCGACGCTGCCGGCCATGACGTCGCCGTGGCCGTTCACGTACTTCGTGAGCGAGTGGATCACGACGTCGGCGCCGAGCGCCGCGGGTCGGAGCAGCACCGGTGAGGCGAAGGTCGCGTCAACGGCCAGCGTCGCGCCGTTCTGGTGCGCCAGCTTGGCCAGCGCGGCGATGTCGGTGATGCGCAGTAGCGGGTTCGCCATCGCCTCGATGTAGAGAAGGGTCGTTGGCGCCTCGCGGAGAGCAGCCTCGACCTTCGCGTGATCGGTCGCGTCGACGAAGACGATCTTCGCGCCGCGCTCGCGGATCCAGCGCTCGAACAGCGCCCGGACCTGGCCGTAGATGTCCTCCTGCGCGACGATGCGTCCACCGCTCGCAACGGCGCAGGCATCGACGAACGCGGCGATCGCCGCCATGCCAGAGACGAAACAGGTCGCCGCCGCGGTGCCCTCGAGCTCCGCGAGGGCCAGCTCCAGCGCAGCTGTGGTCGGCGTGCCGTAGCGGCCGTAAACGTAGCCGGAGCGGTCGTTTCCGAAGACTTCGTCCTGCGCGGCCGCGGAGCGGTAATCGAACGCCACGCTCTGGACCAGCGGCGGCGCGACCGGCACACCCTCCCCGGGAGGGAGCGATCGCGCCGAACGCACGACGCGCGTGCCGAGCCCCACGTCCTTCCCCATCGCCCGCGAGTCTAGGTGCGTGGGCTAGCGGCCGACCTCTTCTTTGACGGGCTCTTCCACCACCTCGACCGGACGGGGGTTGGCGGCCTCCATGGCCTTCGCGCGCTCGATGAGATCCGCGACCTTCTGTCCGCCCTTGCGTCCGATGCGCTCGAAGTGACCTGGACCGTACTTCGCGGTCACGGCCTTGCCGCCCTTCTTGCCGATACGGCCGAAGAACTCAGGACCGTACTTCGTCGCGGTACTAGAGCCGCCCTTTTTTCCGATCCGCTCGTAGAACTCAGGACCGTACTTTTCGCTGACGAGGCGACCACCCATGCGGCCGGCTTCGGCCACGGTCATTCCACCACCAGTTCTGCGCGTCATAGCCCGCTCCTTTCAGATGCGACCAAGGTGACGGGCAGGATGGGTGCCGTACGCCTGTCGGGCATACCGACAACCGGTAACAACTGCGCAACGATTGCTAGGCCACGCCCACATCGACCTCTACCGACTCCTCGCGGACGAATGCGAGGACGATGACGGACGACAAGATCGCGGCCCCCATGCAGAACACCCCGATCGCGCCGAAGCCGATCGTATCGACGAAGAACCCACCGATGGCGGCGCCAATGACGATCGAAAGCGACGCCGTTGCCGATGAGAACGCGAAGAGGGTCCCGCGCGCTTCGGGCACCTGCTCCGTGAGCAGCGATGTGTTCGTTGCGAATCGCGCGCCGATCACGGCCGACAGCGCAAGGTTCATTGCCGCTGCTGCGAGCAGCGGAGGCGGGGCGTTCGTCAGCAGGAGGAGGATCACACCCGAAGCCACGACCGTGCCCGCTACGACGCGCCGGTGGCCGATGCGATCGCCGAGGCGGCCTCCGATCTGACTTCCGATGAGAACGCCGAGCCCGAGCGTGAGCGAATACGTCGCCGCCGTGCCTTCGCTGAGTCCGTAAGTCTGCTGAAAGAACACCACCAGGTACGTGATCCACGTGAACCAGTACAGCGAGCCGAGGAAGCTCGAGATGATCGCGGCCACCGCCGACGAGTTGCCGAGGATCATTCGATACATCGTCCAGATCCGGTCCGGATTGTTGTTGGTCACAGTGGTTTTCAGGAACATCGCGAGGCCGGCCCCGGCCACGAGCGCGATGACGCCGACGATGCCAACGGAGACGCGCCAGCTGGTGGCCTCAGCGACGACGCCCGCGATCGGCACTCCGACCACGCTGGCCATGGTGTTGAAAGCGATGACCGTCGCCATCGCCCGGCCGCGTTCGGTGTACGGGAAAAGATCACCGACGAGTGCGTTCGCGTTTGGGAAGATGAGGGAGCCGCCGATCCCCGCTATCGCTCGCGCAGCGATCAGCGTTTCGAATGTCGGCGCGACCGCGGAGAGGAGCGTGAACACACCCATGATCAGCGCGCCCGCCACCAGAAAACGCTTCCGGCCGAAGCGGTCGGAGTACGGGCCGACCAGGAGGGCCGTGACGACGCCCGGACCGCCGTAGGCGGCCGCCACCAGCCCGGCTGTTCCGGTGCTGACCCCAAATTCCCTGGAGATCGGCGTGAGCACCGGAGCCATCACGAGCGTCGCGTAAACGGACGCGAACGTTAGAGAGCCTACGATTCCGAGGACGAGCCGCTTCTCGGCGCTGGTCAATCCAGGGGCTTGCCGGCGAACGCGTGCAGGAATCGTCCGAACGCGCGAATGTGGTCCACGTAATCGGCGACAGCGATGTTCTCGTTCGGCGCGTGGTTCGCCGATGAGGCGTTGCCTGACCCGAAGCCAACGACCGGGATACCGAGCGCGTCGCAGACCTGCGCCATCGGCCCACTGCCGACCATCAGCGGATAGACCACCGGGTCCGTCCCGTACGTCGCGCGGCAGGCAGCGACCGCGGCGCGGGCGGCGGCCGAATCGGCCGGCCAGCGCGACGGACGCTCGCCGTGCATCGCGACGATCTCGATGTCGCCGAAGCCACGGCGCCCCAGGTGCGCGCGCAGCAGGGTCTCCACCAGCTCGGGCGTCAGGTCGGGCACAAGCCGGAAGTCCAGCTTCGCGCTCGCGACGGCGGGCAACACGGTCTTGGACCCAGGACCGGAGTAGCCCGAGGTGAGGCCGCAGATCGTGCACGTCGGCTCGAAGAAGTGCTTCACCTTGAGCGGCGTGCCGGTCAGCCCGCGCACGAAGTGCGGCACGTCATGGATGCGCTTGGTCCCCTCCTCGTCGAAGGGCAGGGCCTCGAGCATCTGGATCTCATCCGCGGTGGGCTTCCGCACGGCGTCCATGAGACCGTCGATCACGATCTCATCCTTGTCGTTCTTCAGCGTCGAAAGCGCCCACACCAGGCGCCACGCGGCGTTCGGGACGATGGTCGCTACCGAGGAGTGCGCGTCCTGCTTCGCGCCGCGCACGCTGAGCTCGAAATACGCGATTCCCTTGAGACCGAGCGCGATCGTGGGCCGCCCCGCCGCGTCCTTGTAGCCCGCCTCCCAGATGCACCCATCGGCGCGCAGGCGGTCCGCGTTCTCTCGCACGAACTCGGCGAGGTGCTCCGAGCCGATCTCCTCCTCGCCTTCGTAGAGGACGCGCACCCGGAGCGGCAGGTCGCCCAGCGTCGCGCGGTACGCCTCTATCGCCTGAAGGCGCGCCATGAGGTTGCCCTTGTTATCGGACACACCGCGCCCGAAGAGGTGGCCGTCGCGCTCGATCGGCTCGAATGGCGGGGTCTTCCACTCGTCGAGAGGATCGGGCGGCTGCACGTCGTAGTGGTCGTAAACGAGAAGCGTCCGCTCCCCGCGACCGATCTCGCCGACGATCGTCGGTGGTCCACCGGCCGCGCTCAGGCTCTCGGCCACCAGGCCGGCGCGCTTGGTGCGCTCGAGCACCGCGCGCGCGGTCTCATCGATCGCGCTCTTCTGCGCGGAGACCGTCGGCAGGCGAACGAGCTGCTTGAGCTCCTCGATGTACTCGCGCTCGTGGGCGCGCACATAGGCATCGAACGCGTCGAAGGAGGCCAAGCGCCTAGGCTAGCCGGACGTGACGGGCGACGCAGTGCGCGTCTTGCTCCTTCCGAGCTCGCAGCGCGGCGAATACGGCGTGATCTCGATCCACCGCTTCTCGCAGAGGTAGTGGATGAGGCCGTCGGCCTCCTCGATCGTTTCGCGCCGGTAGACCTTGGCACGTGGGACCATGAAGACACAGTCACCGCAGTTGACAGGCAAGGCGGGACGCGGCCGGCTCGCGTTCCGCGCCACGACGAGCGCGAAGCCGAGCGCGGCGAGCGAGATCACGACGACCACGGCGACGATGGCGAAGATGGCCAGCGGACCCATATCCGTTTCGGCCTCCTCCCCGTATCAACGGTATCAGGAGGTGAGCGCCATGCGACGAGCTCTCTTGGCCGTGGCCGCGGCACTGCTGCTGGCCACCACCGCGTGCGCCGCCGCCGGCTCGGGCGGAGGCGGCGCTCCCGCGGCTCCGGCGAATGCCACGACCGCGCCTTCATTCATGCCGACGCCAACGGGCGGCAAAGACCCGGGCTACGACGGGTATTAGTCTCGCCGCATCAGATTCGGCATACATGTAGGCCACCTCGGCGGACCGTTCGGCGAGCTGCGACGACTGTGGCGCCTCGCGGACGAGCGTGGCTTCGACTGGTTCTCGGTCTCCGATCACTTCCAGGAGACGCCGCACCAGCAAGGGGACGGTGACTGCTACGAGTCGGTGGCCACGCTGACCGCGGCCGCCGCGGATACGGCACGCGTCCGCGTCGGCTGCCTCGTCTTCAGCGTGGCGTACCGGAACCCCGGCCTTCTCGCGAAGTCCATCACCACGATCGATCACGTCTCGGGCGGTCGCGCCGAGTGCGGTATCGGCGCGGGGTGGAATGAGCCGGAATACCGCGCGTTCGGCTATGAGTTCCCCGACGTGAAGACGCGCGAGGACCAGCTCGAGGAGTACGCGCAGGCGCTGCGCCTCCTGTTCGATGAGCCGTTCGCCGACTTCGCCGGCACGCACTACACGCTGCGACGCGCCGCGAATAACCCGAGGCCACTCCAGCCGCGCCTTCCACTCTGGATCGGCGGCGCCGGAGAGAAGCGCACCCTGCGGACGGCGGCTCGTTTCGCCGACGGCTGGAACGCCCCGTACCTCGCGCCGGCCGAGTGGTCGCGGAAGAACGAGGTGCTCGACCGATGGTGCGAGGACGTCGGGCGCGACGGCAGCGCGATCGCTCGGACGATCAACGTCGGCTTCTACATGGGCGCGGACCAGAAGGGCGCGGCGCGAGCCGAGGAGCGCTACCAGCGCGAGTGGGGCGGCGACACGCGCGGCTTCACCGGCTTTCTGCGCGGGACGCCTTCCCGCGCCGCGGCGCTCGTCAACGACTATCGCGAGGCGGGGGTCGAGCGGCTCAACATCGCCGTCCGAGGAAGCCCGTACGACTGGGATGCGCTCGCGGCGTTCGCCGAGCAGGTCGTACCCGAGGTCCGATGACGCTGGAGATCCTGCGCCTCGACGGACCGACCTTCGACGCGGCGATCCCTGACCTCGCCATGATCCTGGCCGATGCGGTCGCGGGCGGCGCCTCGGTCGGGTTCCTTACGCCGTTCAGCCCGGATGACGCGGCGACCTGGTGGCAGGGCATCGAGCGCGACGTCGTGCGCGGCGACGTGGTGGTGGTGGTCGCGCGTCTCGAACGGCGCGTCGTCGGCACCGCCCAGCTGCGGCTGGCAAAGCTGCCGAACGCTCTCCATCGGGCTGAGGTCGCGAAGGTGCTCGTCCACCGCTCCGCGCGGCGGCAGGGCATCGCGACCGCACTGATGCGCGAGATCGAGCGGATCGCGCTGACGGAAGCGCGCACGCTCCTGGTACTCGACACGATCGCCGGGACCGAGGCCGAGCCCCTCTATACGAAGCTCGGCTGGACGCGCGTCGCGGAGATCCCCCGATACGCCGGCATGCCGGACGGCGAGCTGCGTCCAACGGTGATCTTCTACCGAGACCTCGGCTAGCGCCACGATGAACCCGCCGCGGCTTCGGATCGAGCCTCTCGGAGCTGCCAAACCGGACGGAGAGCAGTGGCGCACCACGTGGCGCGTTGCGAATCTGGAGCCGGATCCCGTTCGGATCGTCGGCGTGGTCGCACCTCACTCGCAGTTCCGAGGCGAGACCGCGATCGATCGCGAGATCCGCGGCAAAGGCTCGACACAGGTGTCACTGGTCGTGCGGGTCGCGGGTGCGACCGCGAGCGAGATCGAGAACGCGTTCGTGATCCTCACGATCGAGCAGGGCGATCAGCGCTGGCGCGCCCTCGCCCGCCTGCGTATCGCGCTCGAGGATCAGGGCACACCGAGGCTACGTGTCGAGACCGTCACGATGCAGCGCGTGGGCTTCTCGGGCGAGCTTTAGCGTGACGACGCTCAAGGCCGCGAAGGCCCGGCTCCTGAGGTACGCCCTCGCGAAGCCGGAAGCCACGCTGGAGCATCCGTGGGGCGAGAACGTCGCGAAGGTCCGCGGCAAGGTCTTCGTGTTCTTCGGGCTCGAGACGAGTGAGGGCGTGATGGGCGTGAAGCTGACGAACGCGCTGCTCTACGCGAGGAGCCTTCCGTACGTCGAGCCCATGGGCTACGGCCTCGGGAAGTCCGGGTGGGTCAGCGTCAACACGCCAAGGGGCGCGGTGCCGGTCAAGGTGTTCGAGGAATGGATCGACGAAAGCTATGCGAACGTCGCTCCGAAGAGCGTCGATCGCGCGGCAGCTTCGCCTCGGAATGCCA
>JBDTMY010000190.1:0-4353 GCA_039934015.1 Chloroflexota bacterium
CGGTCACAGGTCGCGATGTTAGGTGGGGAGCGGCATGCCGACGGAAAACGTGTAGCCGTCGGGATCCTCGAGAAGACAGTCGCGCCAGCCGTGCGGCGGCCAGTTCTGCGAGACCGCGAGCACGGTCTGACCAGCCGCCCGCGCGCGACGCTCGGCCTCGTCGGGATCGATCCCCAGGAGCCGGATCTCGACGCCGAACCCTCGCCGCGCCGGCTCGCCCAGACGCGATCCCCACGGCTGTCGGGTGTACGTGCGATCCGCGTGCAGCTGGATCGTCGCGTCCTCTCGCTCGAGCGCCGCGTACTCGGCGGTCTGGTGAAGAGCGCGGAAGCCGAGCACCTCGGTATAGAAAGGAACGCTCCGCGCGACGTCGCGGACGATGAGATTGAGCGACAGCCCGGACAGCGTGCGGCCGTACTCGTCCGCGCTCATGAATTGACCTGTCATCCCCGCATCGCCGCCCACCAGAGCGGAAGCGTCAGGCCGAGCAGAGCGGCGCCGACGAGCAGCGCGGGAGCAGCGCCGACCACGGCGAGCACACCGCCGAGCAGCGCACCGCACGCCGCTCCCGCGTCCTGCCAGGTATGCAGCGCGGCGAGGATGCGCGGCCGATCGTGATCGCGGGAACGTCGCGACACCACGAGCTCGACCGCGATCGTCGCCGTGAGGCCGTTCACGAACGCGAATCCGCCGATCACCACGAACAGGATCGCGTCCACGCGCAACACCGCGAGCAGGGCGACCGCCGCGAGCGACACGACGGTCGAGATCACGAACGCGCCATTCGCGGAACGGTCGCTCCAGCGGCCGGCGATGGGGGTCCACGCGACCTGCGCGATGCGCTGCGTGAGCAGGAACGCGGCGGCCACGAACGTCGCCGGCACAACGGCTGCGAAGACGGGCGCGCCGTCGTGGAACAGCTCGTCGACGCGGAAGCCGCCCGCGGCCACGAGGATCCCGGCGTAGAGACCGAGCTGCACCGTGGCGGTGACGAACAGCGCGAGCAGGCGGGGCTCCCAGACGGATGCTGGAACGTGGCCCTCTTCGGGCACGCGGACGCGCCGACGCCAGGTCGACGCGAGATACGCCGGGCCGATTCCCGCGACGAGCGTCAACGCGGCCGCGACCAGGCACGCGCCCGTCCAGCCGATGCTCTCGATCGCGAACGGCGCGAACACCGCGCCGGCGAAGTAGCCGATGCCCCAGACGGCCCGCGTGTTACCGATGCGGCGCCCCGCATGCGAGGCGGCGTCCTCGAGCGTGGCGAGGAACGAACCGAGTCGCAGCAGCGAGTAGCAGAAACCCCATAGCAGCCGGCCGACCAGGAACACCGCGAGCGCCGCCGGTAGCGCGTACATCGCGGTGGACACGGCGCTCAGGACGATCGCGACGACGATGAGCGCGCCTGCCGGGAACCGCTCGTAAAGGCTGGCCGCGAGCGGATTCGTCAGGAGACGCACCCAGCGGTTGAGCGACAGGATCACGCCCACCATCGGCCGCGAGATGCCGAGCGATGCGGCGCTGACCGGAAGGACCGTGTAGAGGAGCGTGTCGCCGAGCAGCGATGCCGACACGACCAGTGCGGTGGAAAGCGCCGGCGCCCCGCGGTACCGCGGCGGCTCGAGCGATCCGCTCAGTCCGCGGCCGCCACCACGGCCGGCGCTCGATATTCCGCGAGCGGCGCGACCGAGTACGTGACCGCGCTCGCGCGCAGCGCGGTCACGACCGCCAGCGCGGTGTCGAGCGAGGTGAGGCATGGCACGCGAGCCTCGACGGCGGCGCGCCGGATCAGGAATCCATCGCGGTCCACCGTCTTGCCGAGTGTCGGAGTGTTGACGACCGCCGCGCAGCGACCGGAGCGCACGATGCGGAGGATCTCGTCGTCGCCGTCGGACAGCTTGCCGACCTCGCGCACGTCGATCCCGAGTGACCGGATCAGCGCGGCAGTCCCGCTCGTCGCGACCAGCTCGTATCCGAGCCAGTGGAAGCCCTCGACGATCTGGACCACCTCCTGCTTGTCCTTGTCCGCGACGGTGATGACCACGCTGCCGCTTGGTGCTGGCGCGAGCCCTGCGGCGACGAGCGACTTCCAGAGCGCCGGCGCGAACGTGCGATCGATCCCCATGACCTCACCGGTGCTCTTCATCTCCGGTCCGAGGTAGGTGTCGACGTCGAGCAGCTTGGCCATCGAAAACACCGGCGCCTTGAGCGCAACGAAGTCGCCGGATGGCCAGAGGCCGTCGTCCCGCGCATAGCCCTCGGCCGCGAGCGTGGATCCGAGCGAGATCGCGACCGCGAGGCGCACCAGCGGAACGCCGGTCACCTTGGTCAGGAACGGCACGGTGCGACTCGAGCGCGGGTTCACTTCGAGCACCCACACCCTGCCCTCCTCGACGATGAACTGGATGTTGAGCAGTCCCTTCACCGGGAGCGCCGCGGCGACCTGCCGCGTCAGCTCGACGATGCGGTCGCGCTCGTTCGGGAGCAGGTTCTGCGCTGGGTACACCGCGTAGCTATCACCCGAGTGCACTCCCGCGCGCTCGATGTGCTCCATGATCCCCGCGACGAGCGTGTCGTGGCCGTCGCTCACCGCATCGACCTCGACCTCCATACCGCGGAGGTACTTGTCGACGAGCACGCGACCCGTTCCTGCCTCGAGCGCCGACTTGAAATACCGCTTGAGGTCGTCGTCGCTGTACGCGATCTCCATCCCGCGACCGCCGAGCACGTACGACGGACGCACCAGGACCGGATAGCCGATGTCGTTCGCGATGACCCGGGCCTCGACGAACGACTCCGCCGTCCCACCCGGTGGCTGCGGGATCCCGAGCGCATCCGCGAATTCGTGGAACCGGCGCCGATCCTCGGCCAGACCGATGGCGTCGGCCGATGTACCGGCGATCGCGCCGCCGAGTCCCGCGATCCGATCGGCGAGGTTGAGCGCCGTCTGCCCGCCGAACTGCGCGAACACTGGGATGCCGGTGCCGCCGATCCCCTCGTTCTCCAGGATGGCGGCGATCGACTCCTCATCGAGCGGATCGAAGTAGAGGCGGCTGGACTCATCGAAGTCGGTCGAGACCGTCTCGGGATTCGAGTTGACCATGATCGACGCGACGCCGCGGTCGCGCAGCGCTCCGGCCGCCTGGACGCAGCAGCAGTCGAATTCGATCCCCTGCCCGATCCGGATCGGACCGGAGCCTAGGATCACGGCCTTCTCGCCTTCGAGCGGCAGCGCCTCGTTCTCCGACTCGTAGGTCGAGTAGAAGTACGGCGTGACCGCCTCGAACTCGGCGGCACAGGTGTCGACCATCTTGTAAACGGGACGTATCCCCCACTGATCGCGCAGCCTGCGCACGTCGGCGGGAAGCATGCCTGCGAGCGTCGCGATGTCGGCGTCGGCGAAGCCAAGACGCTTCGCGCGCCGCAGGAGCGACGGCGTCGGTGTCTTCCCCTGCAGCTCGTCCTCGGCGAAGCGGACGATCGACGCGAGCTTTCGTAGGAACCAGCGGTCGATCTTGGTCCGCTCGTGCACGTCCTCGACCGTGGCTCCGCGGCGCAGCGCGGCGAAGAGACGCCACAACCGGTCGTCCGTCGCGCCGGCCGAGAGGAATCGATCGAGGAACGGCCCCGGCTCCGCGACGTCCACCCACGACGGCGCTTCCCACAGCAGGCCCTGGCCTTTCACCTCGAGCGAGCGCAGCGCCTTCTGCATCGCGGCCTCGAACGAGCGGTCGATCGCCATGACCTCGCCGGTCGCTTTCATCTGCGTACCGAGCGCGCGGTCCGCGTCCGGGAACTTGTCGAAGGGCCACCGCGGGATCTTCACCACCACGTAGTCGAGGGCAGGCTCGAACGCCGCCGACGTCCGCTGCGTGACGGCATTTGGGATCTCGTGCAGGCGCTTGCCCAGGGCGATCTTGGCCGCGACGCGCGCGATCGGGTACCCCGTGGCCTTCGACGCGAGCGCCGACGATCGCGAAACGCGTGGGTTCACCTCGATGACGTAGTACGGGATCTGCGCGTCCGGATCGGCGGTGGGCGCTCGCTCGGGATGCAACGCGAACTGCACGTTGCAACCGCCCTCGATCCCGAGCGCGCGGATGATCCGCAGCGCCGAGCTGCGCAGCATCTGGTACTCCTTGTCGGTCAGCGTCTGCGAGGGCGCGACGACGATCGAGTCGCCGGTGTGGACGCCCATGGGGTCGAGGTTCTCCATGTTGCAGACCGTGATGCAGGTGTCCCCCGCGTCGCGCATGACCTCGTACTCGATCTCTTTCCAACCGACGAGCGAGCGCTCCACCAGGACCTGGCCGATCGGCGAGGCCGCGATCCCCCGCGCGCTCCGGAGCGTGA
>JBDTMY010000191.1:0-7694 GCA_039934015.1 Chloroflexota bacterium
GACCTCCTAACATCGCGTCCGTGCCGAAGCGCGCCGCCACGAGCGTGTGGATCTCCATCGACATGGAAGGCCTCGGCGGTGTCGCAACGTATTCCCACGTGATGATGCAGGGCGTGGAGTACGAGCGCGCGCGCAAGTGGATGGCCGAAGAGGCGAACGCCTGCATCGATGGCGCTGCAAGTGCGGGCGCGCGTCGCCTGACCGTGAACGATTCGCACGGCGCGATGCACAACATCTACGCCGACGACCTTGATCCGCGCGCGGACCTCGTCGTCGGCACCGCGAAACCGTGGAGCATGGGTCAGGGCATCGACGGCGGATACGACACGTGCTTCTTCGTTGGCTACCACGGGCGCGCCGGTCATCCGAAGGCTGTTCTCGATCACACGTACGCGAGCCGCGCGATCTACGACTGTCGCCTGAATCGGAGATCGGTCGGCGAAACGACGCTGAACGCGTATCTCGCCGGCTACTTCGGCGCGACCGTCTCGCTCGTCTCCGGCGACGACGCGACCTGCCGCGAAGGACGCGCGCTCGTGCCCGACGTCGTGACGGTGAAGACAAAGGACGCGACCGGCCGCTTCTCGGCAAAGATGATCCACCCCACCCGCGTGCGCGAGGCGCTCCGCGAGGGTTCGGCGCGGGCGGTCGAGCTCGCGCCGACGCAGAAGCCGCTTGTCCCCAAGGGCAACAACGAGATCGAGCTCATCTTCCTGACCTCGGCCATGGCCGACATGGCGGAGCTGATCCCGGCGACGCGGCGCACCGGACCGCGTGCCGTGTCGTACGCATCACGCGACTACCTCGAGATGTACAAAGCACTGCTCGCGATGGTGCGCATCGCTCCGGCGGCCGTTCCGCCGGAGCAGTCTTAGGAGAGCGTCCCCGCCGGGTGGAGCGCGCGGACGTTGTCATCATCGGCGGCGGCATCGTCGGAGCTTCCATCGCGTACCACCTCGCCGCTCGCGGAGTGCGTGACGTGGTGGTTCTCGAACGCGATCACCTCGGCGGCGGATCGACCGGGCGCAACGCAGGCGGAGTGCGCCTCCAGTTCTCGACCGAGATCAACGTGCAGCTGTCGCTGCGCTCGCTGCCGCGCATCGAGCGTTTCGAGGAGGAGATGGGCGTCGATCCTCACCTCCGCCAGGTCGGCTACCTGTTCCTGATCACCGAGGTGCGCGACGTCGCTCCGTTCGAGAAGTCGCTGGCGATGTGGAAGCGCCTCGGCGTCCCGGCGCAGCGTCTCGACGCCGCGGGCGTCACCCGGGTCTTCCCCGAGCTGCGCGTCGACGATGTGCGCTTCGCGACGTTCTGTGCGCGTGACGGCTACTGCGATCCGACGAGCCTCCTCAACGGCTACGTCGCGCGTGCGAAGGACAAGGGCGCGCTCTTCCACGAGGAGCGGCCCGCCACCGGGATCACGCGCGACGGCGATCGGGTGACCGCGGTGCGGACGGCACAGGGCGACATCGCGTGTCAGACGGTCGTCAATGCCGCGGGCGCCTGGGGCGCCGAGATCGGAGCCTTCGCCGGGATCGATCTGCCGATCAGGCCGCTGCGGCGGCAGATCTTCGTCACCGATCCCGTTCCCGAGTTGGACCACGACTTTCCGCTGACCGTCGAGTTCGCGTCCACGCTCTACTTCCATCGCGAGTCCGGCGGCGTGCTGATGGGCATGGCCGATCCGACCGATGGCCCCGGCTTCGACATCACCGTGAACTGGGACTTCCTCCCGACCCTCGTCGAGCGCGCCCTCTACCGGCTGCCGATCCTGGAGCGCGCGAACGTGAAGACCGGCTGGGCCGGCTTCTACGAGGACACCCCCGACAAGCACCCGATCATCGGCGCGGTCCCGGGCGTCGAGGGCTTCCTTTGCGCGGCGGGCTTTTCCGGGCACGGCATCATGCACGCGCCCGCGGCGGGCGAAGCCATCGCGGAGCTGGTCGTGGACGGCAGGACTTCGCTCGATGTCACACCCCTCGCGTACGATCGGTTCCGTCGCGGCGACCTGATCAAGGAGCACAACGTCATCTGAACGCGCTGAGCATCTTCCTGCTGTTGGACCTCGCCCTCGTGGCCGTCGCGGCGGTGTTGCTGCTCGTCGTCATCGTCCGTCGCGGACGCTCGGTCCAGTACCTCGCACTCGCCGCACTCCTCATCGCGCTGGCGGTGGGCGTCTGGTACACGACGATCCGGAGTCCCGCGGCATTGCCGTGAGGCATACCTAGACTGGCGAGCGTGTTCACACGCGAAGAGGTGCGCCTCACGACGCTCGCGACCTGCGCGGGCTGAGGCGCGAAGCTGGGCCCCGGCCCACTGGCGCAGGTCCTGCGCCCTCTGCAGCAACAGCCGAGCCCCGCGGAGCTGCTCGTCGGCCTCAGGCCGAGCGACGATGCGGCGGTATATCTCGTCGCGCCCGACGTCGCCATCGTCGAGACGCTCGACTTCTTTCCGCCGATCGTCGATGACGCATACGCATCGGGTGCCATCGGCGCGGCGAACGCGATGTCCGATGTCTTCGCCATGGGCGGCGAGGTGCTCTTCGCACTGCAGATCGCGGCCTGGCCTGAGGACCTTTCGCTCGAACAGCTCGAGTCGCTCTTCCGCGGCGGCGTGGACAAGGTGCGCGAAGCGGGTGGCGTCGTCGCGGGTGGCCACACCGTGATCGACCGCGAGCCGAAGTACGGCCTCGCGGTGACTGGCCGCGTGCACCCCGAAAAGATCCTGCGCAAGAATGCGCTTCGCGTCGGCGACGCGCTCTGGCTCACCAAGCCGATCGGCACCGGCGTCCTCACGACGGCGCACAAGAACGGCGCGCTCGCTCCAGAGGATCTCGCGTCCACCGTCGCCTCGATGGTCGCTCTGAATCGCGGCGCCGCGCGGGCGGCGGTCGAAGCAGGCGTGCACGCGGCGACGGACGTGACCGGCTTCGCTCTGGCGGGCCACGCGCACGAGATGGCGGACCAGTCCCGCGTCGGCATCCGCGTCAGCGCCGGTCTGGTGCCGCTGCTCCCAGGTGCTCGCGAGCACGCGCCCGGCGCCAGCTTCGGCGGCCTGGAACGGAATCGTGCCCACTTTCTCGAGGGTGGGAGAGTCCGGTTCGACGGTGTCGACGAGGAGCTTCGCACGCTGATGCTCGATCCGCAGACCTCGGGTGGGCTGCTCGTCGGCGTGCCCGCCGCCCACGCCGACGCCTGGGAACATTCGCGCGTCGCGCATGGCGTGACCGCCGTGCGCATCGGAGAGGTGATCGAAGGTCAAGGCGTGATCGTCGCGGCGTGAACGTCCAGCAAGCCGATCCGGAGGTAGAGGAAGCACCGACCCCCAGCGCGCGAGCCGCGGAGCTCGCGCGGCTATCGCCGGCCCGCGCCGCGCTCGAGCTCGCGTGGCCCGGGATCATCGAGCAGTCGCTCAGCGCGCTCGGCACCGCCGTCGTTTTCGCCTTCGTCGGGCAGCTTGGCGCGACCGCCACCGCGGGTGTCGGGGCCGCGGGCAGCTTCCTCTTCCTGATGTTCCCGGTCTGGCGCTCGCTGGCCATCGGAACGGTCGCGATCGTGAGCCGCCGTATGGGCGAAGGGCGGGCGGCCGAGGCGGCCGACGCGACGCGCCAGTCGCTGTTGCTCGGCGCGATAGCCGGCGTGGTCTTCGGCGCGTTCTTCGTGCTGTTCTCCGCGCCGCTGCTGCGTCTGCTCGGCGCGAACGAAGAGATCGTCGCGATCGGCGCGCCATTCCTCGCGGTGGTGGGAGCCGCGAATGGCGCCGCAACGGTGTGGCTTATCGGTACGTCCGCGATGCGCGCGGCCGGCGATACGCGCACTCCGATGTACCTCAGCATCGCGGGCATCGTCGTGAGCGTCGGTCTGGCGTATCTCTTCATCAACGTGCTGCAGATCGGGCCGATGGGCTCGGCCTTCGCCTCGTCGATCGCCTGGATACTCGGCATGTCCGCGATGCTCGGGCTGCTGTGGCGCGGCGTGGCGGGGCTCAGCATCGCCGGTGGACCGTGGCACCTCACGCGCGCGACGATCCGCGCCATTTTCGCCATCAGCCTGCCGTCCGCGGCGGAGAGCGCGACGTTCAGCTTCGGGATCCTGTTCCTGTCCGGCCTCGTGTTCCGCCTGGGCACTGCGGACGTCGCTGCGCATCAGATCATCGGCCAGATCGAGACCTTCTCGTTCTTCCCCTGCATCGGGTTCTCCATGGCGGGAAGCGCGCTCGTGGGACAAGCGCTCGGCATGGGCGATCCGGTGCGTGCGCGCCGGGCGGGCTGGGCCGCCATGACGATGGCTCTGGTGTGGGGGACCGTTGCCGGCATCGTCTTCATCGTCGTGCCGAGCTTCCTTCTTGGCCTCTTCACCATCTCCGGTGCGGTCGTCATCGCCGGCGTCGGCGCGCTCGCGGTGGTGGGCATCGGTCAGCCCGCGCAGGCGGTGATCTTCGCGCTCGGCGGCGCACTCCGGGGCGCGGGAGACACGCGCTACCCGCTGATGGTGTCGTTCATGAGCTGGTTCCTGCTCCGGCTACCGCTCGCGTATCTCTTCGCGTTCGTCTTCGGTCTCGGCCTCACCGGTATCTGGCTCGGCGTCACGATCGATTACTTCGTGCGCGCCGCCCTGCTCGCGATCCGCTTCCGGAGCGGTGCATGGGCGAGGGTGAGAGTGTGATCTCGACGGCGTCGGTGCCCAGGGCGGGACTTGAACCCGCACGTCCTTTCGGACACGAGCCCCTCGAACTCGCGTGGCTGCCGTTACACCACCTGGGCCAGAGACCTCATTCTACGCGGGCACTACCGCGGTCGCGACGGTCGTCCGATCCTTCCCGGCCCGCTTCGATTCGTACCAAGCCCCACTGTATGTGACCAGTGCGGCTTTTCCGGTGTCCGCGCTGCCTGGCCGAAGACATCAGCGCCGACGCACACCCAACGCGCGTTCTCGACAACGGGATCGAGAGGCTGGTCTTCGTGTGTCGCAACTGTTACCGAGCGGCCGAGCTCGAGTTTCGCATCGCCAGCCAGACCGCCGATCTCGGCTACGTGCCGCTTGCCATCCGCGAGGGCCTGCGACGGCTGCGCGATTTCTACCGCGCTCGTCTTGCGGATGATCCTGATAACGAGGATCCTCGCCTGCGGGTCGCGTTGGCTGAGGTCGAGCGGCGCCTGGCGATCGACGCGATCTGATCGCGACCTAGACTCGTCGCATGGCCGCCGAGATAAGAACCGTGATACGTCCCGATCTGGCGCTGCTCTGGCCCACGTTCACGTTCTTTCCGCTCGCCGCGCTCGCGGTGCTGTTCTTTGGCGTCGGTGGGGGCGATCCGGTCATGATCGTGATCGGCCTGCTCCTTCTCGCGGTGAACCTCCTCATCGTCGTGAACCAGGCGTATTTCACGACGCTCGCGATCGAAGGCGACGCGCTGGTATTCCGCACGAACTTCGGCCTGCTTCAGGAGCGCGTTCCCATCGGGTCGCTGCAGCGCATCGACGCCAAGCGCTACCCCGGCGCGCATTCCGGGGTATCGGCGCCGTTCTTCGTGGCTCGCGGACGCGACTCCACGGTCAAGGTCAACACCAAGCCCTACCGGCTGCGCAGCTTCACGCCGTTCATCGCCGTCGTCCGGCAGTTGAACTCGCACGTCGAGCTCGATCCGTTCTGGTCACGCGTCGCCGCGGGCGAGGATGTATCGAAGGAGATCCGCCTCACTCCACGCAGCCGCTCGTGAGCCGCTAGCCGGCGCGCAGCCGCCGGAGCTCGATGGCAGTGCAGCGATCCCAGACAACGGCAACCCCCGCTGCCTCCGCGCGCCGCGCCGCGTCGATGTTGCCAAGGTCGAGCTGGAACCAGATGGCCGGGATCTTCGCGGCGATCGCATCGTCCACGACCGCCTCGAGGAACTCGCCGCGGCGGAAGATGTCGGCGAGATCGACCTGTGTTCCGGGTGGTATGTCGACGAGGTGGTCGTACGATCGCTCGCCGTCGACGATCGCGCCGCGCAGCTTCGGATTGACGGGAATGATCCGGAAGCCCTGGCCGCGGAGGTAACGCGACACGGAATTGCTCGGGCGTGTGGGGTTTGTGGAGTAGCCGACGACGGCGATCGTGCGCTCGCCTGTGAGGAGGTCGTTGATCAGGGCGCTTTCATTCATTGTCTCACGCCCCTGCCGCGCGCGGAAGTCTTGAACACCGCATCGCCGGCAGGATAATCGCGAGCGATATGCCACCACGCGCACCGGTCATCTGGTCTACGGTCGCGGTCGGCGTCGAGCGCTTCCGCAAGCGCCTCGACGAGCGGCACCGCGAGCTGTCTGTGCAAGCCAAGCTGCGCGCGCGCACGTATCGGCGCTCGCGGGCGCTCCCGACGAGCGACGAATCGATCCGTCTGCGCGCGGATTTCCTGGCCGCGCTCGGTCGGCTCTCGACGTTCGAAACGACCAGCCTTCGTTTGGCCCGTTGTCGTTACCAGGTGCAGCTCAGCGAGCGCGCGGACGACATCACGCGCGACTACTTCCAGCTGTGGCAGCTCATCGCTCGCCGCGGCGGCGAAGAGTGGCCCCTCGGACAGCGTGACGCCGAGCGCATGGACTTTTTCGCAACGCAGCTCGGCCGCCTCGAGGGGATCGCCGACGCGCTGGTGCTCGCGGGTCGGAACGTGCGGCTCTTTCCGCTCCCGCCGATGCCGTGGCTCGCGGTGGAGCGGAGCTCGCCGTCATACTCGTAGTGGGCGACTAGCTCAGCTGGTCAGAGCGTCTCCTTTACACGGAGAAGGTCCACGGTTCGAGCCCGTGGTCGCCCACATGCAGTCGGCCGGTGACTCCCAGCTTCGCGCGCTGTTCGCAGAGTGCGTGTCATGTGTCCTGAACTGCGAGCGGATCGTGCGCCGTCCCGAGCGTGGCGTCCCACCTCGCGGCTTTGCGCTCGGGCCAGGTGCTCTCGGCGACAAGGTGCTGATGGCTGTGTTCGGTGAGCCCGGATCGATAAGTGTTCGCCTGGATGGAAAGGACGACGGGCTTCATCAGCTCGAGCGTCAGCGATACCAGCGCGCCCTTCGGGAAGGCAGTGCGCCGCGACTTGCCGCCGAGCAGGAAGCGGTGACGCTCGAGTCTTTTGGGTCCGGCCGCAGTCCCTTGCACAAGCGGACCATGGGTCTTCTTCGTGACATCTTCGGAACGAGCGAACGCGCGGCCAGGGGCACGTACTTCACGAACCTGACGAAGTGCGAAAAGCAGGAGCCCCCGCCGCCATTGAAGGAGTGGCAGATCCCGGCAACCACCCGGAATACCTGCTACGACCAGTGGCTCAAGCGCGAAGTTCAGCTGGTGAGCCCAAAAGTTGTTCTCGCGTTCGGAAACGCCGGCGAACATGCGGAGGCTCTCGGGCCGGCGCGCACTCTTGTCCTTGATCACCCCAGCCGTCGGCGAGAAGGACCGCGGTGGCTTTACGGCTCCGAGCGCGAGCGGACGATCGCCGCCGCTCGTGTGTTGCTCGCTGGTGCGTAGCCCCTGACTTGTCACTTGCGAAACGGGCCGGGGATCGTTGTGATCCTTTCGGGTTGCGACTAGCGCTCGGCGTGCTCCTCGTCGCCATGCGCGAGGTCGAGGCCATAACGCGTCGATTCTGGATCGCCTTCCGCGATCCGGCTGAGCCGCTGCATCCCGCTCCAGGTGGCCGACATCTTTCGAGCTTCGCGCGCGCCAGACG
>JBDTMY010000192.1:0-10489 GCA_039934015.1 Chloroflexota bacterium
TCGCCTGGAACTGTCCCTGGTACCAGACCACGCCCTGACCGGCCGTGAGGCCGAGGAGGACGAGCGCGATCGTGCCGATCTTGCGTCCGCTGAAGCTCTCTGAGGCCCACTTGCCGGCGCTGGACACATGCTGCTTCTGCTCCTTGAGGCGAGCGAAGAGCGGTGTCTCGCGCAGACGGATGCGGATGAGAAGCGCGATCACGACGAGGACCGCCGAGAGCCAGAACGGGTAGCGCCAGCCCTGAGCCGCGAAGTCCGCGGCGCTCATCGTGTTGCGGAAGTACAGGATGATCGCGAGCGCGAAGAAGAAGCCGAGCGTCGCGGTCGTCTGGATCCACGAGGTGTACAGACCGCGCTTGTTGTCCGGCGCGTGCTCCGCGACGTAGATCGCCGCGCCGCCGTACTCGCCTCCCAGGGCAAGGCCCTGGATGATCCGCAGGAACACGAGGATCGCCGGCGCAAGTAGGCCGATCTGCGCGTACGTCGGGATGAGGCCCATCAGGACCGTCGCGAGTCCCATCGCGGTGATCGTCACGAGGAACGTGTACTTGCGGCCGATGATGTCGCCGAGCGCACCGAAGACGACCGCGCCGAACGGACGCACGAGGAAGCCCGCGGCGTACGTCGCGAAGCCGGCTAGCTGGACCGCGGTCGGGTTATCGCCCGGGAAGAAGAGCGGTGACAGGAACGGGGTCAGCGTCGCGTACAGATAGAAGTCGTACCACTCGACGATCGTGCCTGCGGACGCGGCCGAGATGACGAAGGGCAGCCCGTAGGCCGGCTTCGGTCTCGCCATGCCCGCGCTGGTCGTTGCCAAGATCCACCCCCTCCGCTTGATTAGCGAAGCGGTATTTCTGCGCTACGCGAGCGCTGACGTCAACTCGCCCGTTCAACAGGCGAAAGTCGTTCGGCTCGCCTGAGCGCTTGACACGCTCCCGGGCTAGTCCTCCTTGCCGGAGCTGGAGGCGGTGCGGATCGAGTCGACGACGGTGGCGTCCGCCAGCGTGGTCGTGTCGCCCAGGGGGGTGCCGTTGGCGATGTCGCGCAGCAGGCGCCGCATGATCTTGCCGGAGCGGGTCTTCGGCAGCTCGGGGGTGAACATGATCGTCTTCGGCCGCGCGATCGAGCCGATCTTGGCGACGACGTGCTCGCGCAGCTCCTTCGAGAGCCCTTCGCCTGCCTCCTTGGTCCCCCGGAGCGTCACGAAGGCGAAGATCGCCTGGGTCGTCACCGGGTCCTCGCGGCCGATGACGGCCGCCTCCGCGACCGCCGGATGCGACACCAGCGCCGACTCGACCTCGGTGGTCGAGATGCGGTGGCCGCTGATCTTCATGACGTCGTCGACGCGGCCCATGAGCCAGAAGTACCCGTCCTTGTCGCGCCGCGCGCCGTCGCCCGCGAAGTAACGGCCGGGGTAGCGGCTCCAGTACGTCTCGCGGTAGCGCTTGTCGTCGTTGTAGATGCCGCGGAGCATCGCCGGCCACGGCTTCGTGAGGACGAGATAGCCGGCGCCACCGAGAGGCACCGTCTTGCCCTCCTCGTCGACGACGTCGGCGCCGACCCCGGGGAACGGGAATGTGGCGCTGCCAGGCTTGGTCGTGGTGATGCCGGGGAGTGGGCTGATGAGGATCATGCCCGTCTCCGTCATCCACCAGGTGTCGACGATCGGGCACCGCCCGCCGCCGATGTTCTCGTGGTACCAGAGCCATGCCTCGGGGTTGATCGGCTCCCCCACCGAGCCGAGGAGTCGCAGCGACTTCATGTCGTGCTTTTCGACGTATTCGGCGCCCCACTTCATGAAGGTGCGGATCGCGGTCGGTGCGCAGTACAGGATCGTGACCCTGTACTTCTCGATGATCGACCACCAACGGTCCTTGTCCGGAAAGTCGGGCGTCCCCTCGTACATGACGCCGGTCGTTCCGTTCGCGAGCGGCCCGAACACGATGTAGCTGTGACCGGTGACCCAGCCGATGTCGGCGGCGCACCAGTACACGTCGTCGGGTTTGACGTCGAAGATGAGCTTGTGCGTGGTGGCGACTCCGGTGAGATACCCGGCGCTCGTGTGCACGATGCCCTTCGGCTTCGCGGTGGTCCCCGAGGTGTAAAGGAGATAGAGCATGTGCTCGCTGTCGAGCGACTCGGCCGGGCACTCCGGCTTCTGCTTGTCGACGATGTCGTGCCACCAGACGTCGCGCCCGGCGGTCCACGGGACCTCTTGTTTGGTCCGCTGGACCACGAGGACCTTCTCGATCGTCTTCGCCTGAGCGACGGCGTCATCAGCGTTCTTCTTGAGCGCGACGGCGTTCCCCTTGCGATATCCCCCGTCGGCGGTGATAAGGACCTTCGCCTCCGAGTCGATGATCCGCCCGGACAGCGCCTCCGCCGAGAAGCCGCCGAAGACCACCGTGAACGGCGCGCCGATCCGGGCGCACGCGAGCATCGCCGCTGGCAGCTCGGGGATCATCGGCATGTAGATCGCGACGCGGTCGCCCTTGGTGACCCCGAGCTCCTTCAGCGCGTTCGCGCAGCGGCAGGTCAGCTCGAGCAGGTCCTTGTAGGTGATGTCCCGCGTGTCGCCGGGCTCGCCCTCCCAGTGGTAGGCGACCTTCGTCCCGCGTCCTGCCGCTACGTGCCGGTCGAGGCAGTTCTCGGAGACGTTCAGCTCGCCGCCGAGGAACCACTTCGCGTAGGGCGCCTCCCATTCGAGGACGGTGTCGAAGGGTTTGCGCCACTGGAGCGCCTTGGCCTGCTCCGCCCAGAAGCCCTCGAGGTCACGTTCGGCCCGCTCGTAGATGGCGGGGTCGTTCGCGTTCGCCTTGGCGGCGAACTCGGAGGGCGGCGGGAATCGGCGGTCCTCTTGGGCGAAGGTCTCGAGCGCTGTGGTGCTCTTGGTGTCGCCCGCCATCGCTCACCCCCTCCAAGTCTGGGTACCCGAGTATGCGACTAGATCGCGGTGGCCGTCCCTTGGTCCAAAGCGCGCAGGTGCGCGACGTAGTGGTTCGGCAGGGTCAGGAGCCAGCCGAAGCAGTTGAGATCACCGTAGTACGGGTGGCGGGCCGTCGTGCCGGTGTTCGGCTCCGCGGGGAACTCGGACCGCAGCCGGCGCAGCGCTCCGGCGGCCTTGTCGGCAAGCGTGGAAATCCCCGGCCGGGTAACGGCCGACGCAGCGGGTCGTGGCTGGCCTGTCGACCCCGCCGCTTGTCCCTGCGCGAGACGAAGGGCGATCAGCGAGACGCCACGCTCGACGATCAGGAGGTGGACGGCGATCTGACCGATCCCCCAGTCGTCATCCGAACCCGCCGCGAGGTCGGCGTCGGTCGCATGTTCGACCCGCGCGAGGAGTCGCGCGCGCCATTCGTCGGTCCCCTCGGCGAGGAGGCGGATAGTCTCACTGACCCAGGCCGGACGGTCCGGCGGGTCATCGGTTACGGTGAGCGTCACAGCAACGCATATTGCGCCGTTCGTGTGTGAGAATGCGGCGCGAGTTGGCCGAAAGGCCGCACAGGAGGACGATGTGGCGGGGATCTCAAAGTCGGAGACACTGAATCGGCTCTCGGAGAAGACACAGCTGACGAAGAAGCAGGTGGGCATGGTCCTCGAGGAGCTCGCGGCCCTGGCCTACAAGGAAGCCCGCAACGGCTTCACTTTCCCAGGCGTCGGCAAGCTCGTGATCGTGGACCGGAAGGCCCGTCTTGGTCGCAACCCGGCGACCGGTGAGACGATCCAGATCCCGGCGAAGCGCGTGCTCAAATTCCGCATCGCCAAGCAAGCGAAGGACTCGACTCTCGCAAAGCGCGGCAAGTAACCAGCACCGCACTTTTGTTCGCGGGGTCCTTCATCGGCTGCGGTGAAGGACCTCGCGCCGCCCCGCAGCCACGATGGTCATGACTGGCGCGATCGAGACCCACGGCTACACGAAGGACTACGGCAGCGGCCGCGGCATCTTCGATCTCGATCTGACCGTGATGGACGGCGAGGTCTTCGGCTTCCTCGGGCCGAACGGCGCGGGCAAGACGACGACGATCCGCCTCCTCATGGGAATGATCCATCCGACGCGTGGATCCGGTCGGATCTTCGGACTCGATGCGGATGCCGACGCGGTCGCGCTGAAGAAGCAGGTCGGGTACTGCCCCGGCGAGTTGCCCCAGTGGGGTGGCTGGCGCGGCTCGGAGGTGGTCGCGTACGTCGCCGGCCTTCGCGGTGACGTGGAGGACGCGGAAGTCAGCCGCATCGCTGACCGCCTCGACCTCGATCTTGGTCGCAAGTACCGCGAGTACTCGCACGGCAACAAGCAGAAGCTCGGCCTGGTCCTCGCGTTCATGTCGCGGCCGCGGCTCGTGATCCTCGACGAGCCGACCTCGGGCCTCGACCCGCTGCACCAGCAAGCCTTCTACGGACTCGTTCGAGATGCGCGGTCGGGCGGCGCGACCGTATTTCTTTCTTCGCACGTCCTGTCCGAGGTCGAGCACGTTTGCGATCGCATCGCGATCGTTCGCGCCGGCAAGCTCGTGACGGTCAGCACCCTCGATCAGCTCGTCGGCATGCGCGCCTACCGCATCGAGATCGAGTTCGCCGACAGCGTCCCCATCGAGCGTCTCCGCGCGACGCCGGGCTTCGAGCAGATCCAGCTCACCGGTCATCGCGTGACCGGCATGCTCCGCGGCACCTTCGAGCCTCTGCTCGCCGCCGTCTCCGGCCACCCGGTCACCGCCTTCACCAGCCGCGAGCCGAGCCTCGAGGAGATCTTCCTCACGTATTACTCGGACCCAGCCAAGCCGGCCGCGTGATGACCCTCCTGCGGCTCGCGCTGCGTTATCAGCGCACGGGCTTCATCGCGATGTCGCTGATCGCGGCGATCGGTGTGCTCGCGAATGCGCTGGGCTTTGCGCAGATCGTCGGTGATTCGCCGGTGGATCGCGCCGCCTTCGCCGCGCAGATGGAGCTACTGGGCAAACAGCTTTCGGTGCTCCTTCCTGTGCCGTCGCACCTCGACACGCTCGCGGGCTACTTGCACTGGCGCTGGTTCGGCTCACTGGGACTCGTCTTCGCGTTCTGGGCGCTCATGGCAGCGACGGGCGCGGGCCGCGGAGACGAGGAGCGCGGGTTCGTGGAGACCTGGCTGGCGACAGGCGTCGGCCGGCTGCGCTACCTCGCGACGCGCGTGGCGGGCTTCGCGATCGCGGCCGCGGCCTCGCTCGCGTCCCTCGTCGTCTTCACGGCGGTGAGCGCGCAGCTCGCCAAGGAGCCGATCCCCCTGGACCGCATCGTCCTCGAGATGGCCTCGCTGTTCGCGCTCATGCTCGCGGCGTACGGTATCGCGCTCTTCCTCTCGCAGCTCGTCACGACGCGCCGGGCCGCGCTCGGCCTCGGTGGCATCGCCCTGCTCGTGCTCTACCTCGCGAACGCGGCCACGCGTGTCGGCGATCCCTCACCGCTCGCGCGCCTGTCGCCGTTCTGGTACCACGAGCGGAACCGTCCGCTGCTCGGCGAGGGTCTCGATGCCGGCGCGATGCTGACCATGACCACGATCGCCCTTGTCTTCATCGCACTGTCCGTCGTCGCCTTCGTCCGGCGCGATCTGGGATCCGCGCTGCTTCGGAGCCGCAGCGCGACCGCGCGGCGCGTCACCACGCCGGCGCGCAATCCCCTGCTCCGCGCGCCCATCCTCGCGCTGATGTGGCAGCAGCGGGTGTGGATCCTTGGCTGGACCATCGGCCTCGCGATCTTCGCGCTGTTCATCGTCGGCCTGACGAAGACGATCGTCGACTCCATGGCCGCCGGTCCGCCGCTGATGCGTCTTTATCTCGAGCGCGCGGGTCTCATCGGCTACTCCGCGTTCATCGGCGGGATCTGGTTCTCGATCCTCATCCTGCTGCTGTCGATCTACACCGTGGCGCAGGTCGCCGGCTGGTCGGCAGACGATGCCGAGGGCCGTCTCGCGACGATCCTCTCGGCGCCCGTGTCTCGAGCGCGCGTGGTCCTCGAGCGGCTCGCGGCGCTCGTGCTGGCGTGCGCCCTGGTCGTCGCCGTCACATCGGTAGCGGCGTACGTCGCGGCCAGCGGCCAGGGCATCGACCTCGACGTGCCGCGGTTCGCCCTCGCGAGCTCGCTCATCCTCACCGTCGTGTTCGCGCTCGGCGCGGCCGGCCACCTGGTCGCGGCCTGGCGACCGCGCGTCGCCGTCGTCGCACTCTCCGCGCTCGCGATCTGGAGCTACTTCCTCCAGCAGCTCGCTCCGCTGTTCGGGTGGCCCGACGTGGTGAAAAACTCCTCGCTCTACGCGCTGTATGGCATGCCGATGATCAGCGTGAACTGGGCGGGCATCACGACCCTCGTCGGTATCGGTATCGTCGGAACGGTGCTGACACTGCGGGCCGTGCAGACACGCGACGTTGGCGCCTAGCGCGCCGGGACCGAACGTCCCGTTCCCGCCTCAGGAGGCGGAGCTGGTCGAGGAGATCCCGACCGGCCCGAAGTGGCAGTACGAGCCGAAGTGGGACGGCTTCCGCGGCGTGCTCGAGAACGACAACGGCGAGCTCGCGCTGTGGAGCCGCAACGGACGCCCGCTGCTGCGGTATTTCCCCGAGCTGCGCGCCCTCGGCGATCTCCTCCCGCCTCACTCGGCCCTCGATGGCGAGATCGTCATCGAGCGCGAGGGCCATCTCGACTTCGACGCGATGCAGATGCGTCTGCATCCCGCGGAGTCGCGCATCCGCAGGCTCGCAGCCGAGACGCCCGCGACGTTCATCGCGTTCGACGTGCTGCTGTGGAACGGCGAGCCCGTGCACGAGCGCCCGCTCAGCGAGCGCCGGCAGAAGCTCCTCGAGGTCGCGACGAAGTTCACCTTGTCCGTAACCACGACCGACGTCACGACCGCGAAGCACTGGCTCGAGCGGCTCGAGCTCATCGGACTCGATGGCATCATCGCAAAGCGCATCGACAGCGCGTACAAGCCGGGCTCCCGCGAGGTCGTGAAGAAGGTGAAGTACCACAAGACCTGCGACTGCGTGATCGTTGGTTACCGCACCAACGGGACGAAGATCGCGAGCCTCCTGCTCGGTCTCTATCGCGAAGATGGGACGCTCGACTTCGTCGGTCACACGTCGGGTATCGCCGCATCGCTCCAGAAGCAGCTGCAGCAGATGCTCCCCCCGTTGAAGCAGGAAAGCACGATGAACGTCGAGGAGTGGGGTCGCACGCCCGACGCAGGCTCGCGCTGGTCGCAGGGGAAAGACCTTCCGTGGCACGAGATCCGACCCGAGCTGGTGTGCGAGATCCGCTACGACAAGATGGAGGAGGAGCGCATTCGTCACGGCACGCGCTTCCTTCGTTTTCGACCCGACAAGGATCCTAAGGACTGCACCTGGGATCAGGTGCGCCCGAAGGCACAGCAAGGCGATCCGATCCTCGCGGAGCTGCTGCGAAGCTAGCGGCGCACGCGCTCCCACTCCGCGAGCGCCGCGCGCGCCCGCTCGCGATCGAGGTTCCAGCCCCGCCAGTCGGGCACGCGCGAGAAGTCGCGCCCGCGCGTGTATTGGTGGAGCACGTCGAAAAGATGCATGCGGTCGCTCTGCGGAGCAGCGTCGAAACGCGAGACGATGTCGGGCATCGCTCCCTCTCCGAGCTGCACCAGGGACCAGGCATCCAGCGACCGCTGCGCGTCGTCCGGTAGCCCGGTCGGGTCGATGACGCGAGCAAGGTTCGCGCGCGCGATGTATCCGGATGGCCCGATGACGTTCACACAGAGACCCACCGCGACCGCCGCCGCGACGACCGGCATCGCGATGTACGCCACTCGTCCACGCAGAACGCTCCAGAGCCCGACCGCGAGCGCGATGGCGAGGAACGCGATCGCCGCGAAGGCGTAGAAGCGCAGCTCGCTCCAGCCGTACGCGCGCTGATAGAGATCGAGGCGGAAGTAGGCTGACACGAGGACGGCGCCGGTCAGCAGCAGGAGGATCATCGCGGCGATCACGTAGCTCCGCCCGCGCGTGCGAAGCACGAGGTCCAGACCGAGGAGCAGGCCGCCAACGATCACGACGACCGCGATGAGCTCGAAGAATCCCCGGCGCGCGTAGGCGCTGTAGGTGATCCCGGCCGCATCGAGCGTGTCACGACCACCGAAGAGATACGCGAGTTGAAGGACCACGAAAGAAGCGAACAGCATGTCGATCAACACCAAAGCCACGGTCGCGGTGCTTGCTCCCAGCGCTCCGCCAGTGGTGCCGGCATATTCGCGCGGCGCACGCGACATGGTCCACAGCGCGCCTGCGGCCGCCCAGCCGACGATCCCCGCGACCATGAGACGTCCGGGCGCTTCGCCGAGCAGCTCGACGAGACGTTTCACGTCGATGACACGCTCGAGCGCTCGCGCGAACACGGCGTCAGCCGACGAGAACAGCAGCGCGAACACAATGACGAACGGCGCAGCCAGAAGGACGCCGGCCAGCGGACCCGCAGCCCGCGCCATCCGCGGCGAGAGTCGTCGCAGCAGTGGCCACGCACGTTCGATCGCCGAGAACACGCCGACGAAAGAACGACCGATGAGTGAGCCCGCTTCGCCGATAAGCCGCCGTAGCGTCAGCGTGCTGACCGGGACCCCAGCGAACACGAGGACCGATGCTCCGCACAGGGCGAGCGTGGCCAGGATGTCGAAGAAGAGCAGTGTCCCGTCCGCGCGCACGGCCACGAACGCCGCGAACGCCAACGCCGATCCTGGGATCCACAGGTCGATCGGTCGAAGCCGCTGCTCGCGCGGCCGAAGCCTCGCGGCCGCGGCGACGAACAGCGCTGTGCCGAGCGGAAAGTTGAGACCCAGCGCCTGCCGGTAGAAGAGGTATTGGGCGGTCAGCCCGAGCAGGAGGGCCAGCGCCAGCGTCGCCGCGGCGCGTCGTTCGAGCATCGCCGTGAACTGTCCAGCCGCGAAGTGGCGGTGTCATCGCGCATGGGAGACGCGCGGCATCGGACCTAGTAGTACTTAGCCGTCCCACAAGTGAGACGACGGCGACGCGTGCGGCGGGTACTGTCGGGGCCATGCGGATCCAGAACGCGCAGCGCGTCTCCGAGGCGATACAGACCTTAAGCGCGGGCACGTCACTCGATACGCTGGTCGACCGCCTCTACGACCTGACCGACGGTACGCTCGCGCTCGACCGCGCGACACTCCATCGCATCGCGCGCGGCAAGACACAGGTCGCGCGCGCGATCGACTCCCCCGAGGAATGCATCCGCCTGTACTTCGCGCTGATGATCCTCGGCTGCGAGCGCGAGCTCTCGGTGACGTCGATCGCCGACGAGGGTCACGCGGTGCTGGCAGGCTTCGTCGGCGAGCCGCTCGCGTCGCTGATCTTCCGCGACCTCGCGGCAACGCTGCCGAGGCTGACCGACCGCTTCACGCTCAGGGAATACCTCGAGGAGGGTCTGCGCGTATGGCTACCGAAATGACCTCGGGCCGGCCGCGCGCCGAGAGCCACACGCTCCGCGCCGAAGAGGAGCGGCTCCGCGCGCACCTCGAGCAGCAGCTGCGCGTTCGTACGCGCTTCGCGCCGCTCGCCGATGTCCGGGCGCTGCTGGTGAGTCCCGATCGGGCAGACCGGCCCAGGAGCCTTGTCGTGAGCTCGTCCACGAGCGCCGCGGAGCGCATCTACCTGTACGTGCACGTCGCCGCGCACATCGCGCTCGGTCACAACCTGCCCCTGGTCACGATCGTGGAAGGCGCACCGGGCGTCACACGTTTCTCCGACGCTTCGCGTCATCGCGAGGCCGAAGAGCTCGCGCGCGCGATCTGGTGGGGCCAGACCGACAAGGGCGGGCTGCTCGGCGCGCCGGCGCTCGTGCAGCAGTCGGCGGTGCTGCGTCGCCTGCTCGCCACCGGCTTCACGCGCGCCGCGCTGCTCTCGGTGCTCGTCGGGCTGCGGCACGCGTACTACGACCTGCGCATCGAGCGCGCGCTCGCGCGCAGCCGGATCGCGGCTTGGCTCCGTGACGCGCTCTGCCTCACCGCCGTGGTCTCCGTCGCGCCCCAGCTCTCCGACTAAGGCGGGGACGGCGGATCAGCCGCCTTCTTTCTTGGGTTCCGCGGCGTTCTGATCCGCCGCCTTCGGTGTCAGGCGCGACGTCCCGCGGTTCCAACCGCTGCCCCGACCACGCTCGCGCCAGGCCTGCTGCTCCTCCTCGGTCCACTTCCGGCTCGGGCGCACCAGCACGCGGTCATCGATGACCGGCTCCTTCAGCTTCAGGGTCTTGAACAGCGGCTTGAGACTCGCGCGGTGCTGCCAGATGTCAGCCGTGAGATCGCCGACCTGCGCGACGCGTTCGCGCATCGTTTCGAGCGTGAACGCCTCGGGTCGGACGTCCGGTACCTCTTCCCAGCGGAGCGGCGCGGACGCTCGCGCATCGGCCATCGGGCGGATCGAATACGCAGACGCGATCGTTCGGTCGAACGCGTTCTGCCCGTAGTCGACGAACACTCCGGTCCGGTCCTTCACCA
>JBDTMY010000193.1:0-6521 GCA_039934015.1 Chloroflexota bacterium
CTCGAGGGCAACTGCAGCGCCGGCATCCCGACGACCGCGGTGCACGAGGCGTATCCCGGTCACCACTGGCATCTCGTGATGGCGAAGTCCAACCCGTCGCACGCGCGGCGGATCTTCGGCACCGCGTACTTCAGCGAGGGCTGGGCGCTCTACGCGGAGCGCGTCATGCGCGAGCAGGGCTTCTTCACCGATCCGAAGCACCTGCTCTACCAGTACGAGGCCACGATCTTCCGCGCTGCGCGCATCGTGGTCGACACCAGCCTGCACATGGGAGAGATGACCTTCGACGAAGCCGTGCGCTTCATGGTGGAGAAGGGGAATCTCACCGAGCCGAACGCGCGCGCCGAGGTCGGCCGGTACTGCAGCTGGCCGACGCAGGCGTCGAGCTACCTCACGGGGATGCTGGAGATCATCGACATCCGCACGCGCTGGCTCGCCAGGCGCGGCAAGTCCGATCGACCCGCCCTCCGCGCCTTCCACGACGCGATCACGTCGTCCGGGATGCTGCCGACCTCGCTCGCGGAGAAGGCGATCGCGACATAGCCGTGCCTGGACAGCGCTGCTAGACCATGTGAGTCGATGAGGACCCTGGACCCGGTCGTCGCCGCTCTCGCGATCCCGCTCGGCATCGCGCTGGTCGTCCTGGCGCGATGGGCGTCACGGCAGCGGGGTTCACGCGCGGATACCTGGATCGCGCTGCGCCTCGGCGACGTGCTCTTCACGGAGATGCTCGGCGCGTTCCTCATCGCGTTCGCGATCGGCGATCTCTTCGCCACGGATGACGCGCCCGGAACGCCTCGGCGGGTCGGCTTCGGCCGGTTCGGCGGGCGGTTCGGAGGGACCGGCTCGTCGCTGCCGCTTCCGTTCGCGCTCGGCCTCTTCGCGGCAGCGGTCGTCGCGCTCGCGCGGGTCGATTTCAGCGGATTGTTTTCGGGCGCTCGCGCCGCGGCCAATGAGTCCGAATACATCGGTGCGAAGGCCCGTGTGATCGTGCACATCCCCGCCGGTGGCGTTGGAGAGATCGCGATGCCGGATGCGAAAGGGAACGTGACGTCGGTCGCCGCAACGGCGGATGCGGACATCACGGTCGGCACCGCGGTCAGCGTGACCGCGATCCGCGGTCGCTGGCTGGTCGTCGCCGCTCTCGACAACTCTTGACACGACCCCTTACGCTTCGCGCGGCGAGCCGCGCGCGAAAGAGAACATGCGGCAGTGGGGGGCCTGATGCCTCGTTCGATCTGGCGGGGAGTCATGAGCTTCGGGATGGTGGCCATCCCGGTGCGCCTGTACCTGGCGACGGAGAGCTCGAGCAAGGTCTCGTTCAATCTCCTCTGCCCCGAGCACAAGGCGCGCATCAAGAACAAGCGCTGGTGCCCTGAGGGCGATCACGAGGTCGCCTGGGGCGACGTCGTCAAAGGCTATGAGTACGAGAAGGGCAGCTTCGTGGAGCTGGCGGACGAGGACCTCGAGAAGCTTCCGCTGCACAGCAGCAAAGCGATCGACATCGCCGGCTTCATCGAGGAGACGGAGCTCCCCGGCGAGCTCTATTACCAGTCCGCGTACTACCTCGAGCCGGAAAAGTCCGCGGCCAAGCCGTACGCCCTTCTGAAGGAGACGCTGGAAAAGACCGAACGCGTCGCCATCGCGAAGTTCGCCCTGCGCGACCGCGAGCGGCTCGTGTCGGTGCGCTCGCACGACGGCGTGCTGGTCATGAACACGCTTCACTGGCCGGACGAGATCCGATCGACGGAAGACCTCGATATGCCCGAGGACGTGAAGGTGAGCCCGGCCGAGATCAAGATGGCGGAGAACCTCGTGGGCATGATGGCCATGAAGTTCGAGCCCGAAGAGTTCAAGGACGAATACAAGAAGGCGCTCATGGAAGTCGTCGAAGCCAAGATCGAGAAGCGCCAGGTCATCGAGGCGCCCGAGGCCGAGGCCGAAACGACGGTCGTGGACCTGATGACCGCGCTCAAGGCGTCGGTCGAGAAGGCGAAGCAGGGCGAAGTCGCGCGCGGCCGTGAGAGTCGCGGCGGTCACGAGTCGCTCGCCAGTCGGAAGAAGACGACCGCGCGCGAGAAGACCGCGCGAAGGAAAGCCTCCTAAGCAAGGTCCGCTCGATATGCTCGGCGAGTGCGTCGTGACACGCGCTCGCCGGGCAGCGAGCACCCCACACTCCTGGAGGTCGGCGACGCGCCTGCCGCGCTGCCGCGCGATCTCGCACCGATGCGCCCACGCCTCGGGGCGAACGCGTTCAACTCGCCCGATCACCTCTTCGAGCTGAAGTGGGATGGCATCCGCGCCCTCGTTTCAATGGACCAGGGACGCCTGCGCATCGCCGACCGAAGCGGCGGCGATCTGCTCCCGCTCGTGCCCGAGCTCGCGGTGCTGCCTGTTCCGGATGGCGCGGTCCTGGACGGCGAGATCGTGGTGTGTGACTCACGCGGACGCCCGAGCTACGACCTGCTGACGGGCCGGCTCGGACCGAAGGCCGCCAAGCGCGGGCGCGGACCGGTCTTCGTGGCGTTCGACCTCCTGTATGAAGGTCGCCGGCCGCTGCTGGGCCGCCCGTTGGAGGAGCGGCGGCGGCGCCTGGTGGCGCTCGACATGCACAGCCGCTCCGTCGCGGTGCCCGAGCACCTGGCTGAGGATGGCGAGCCGTTCCTCGACGTCGTGGCCGAATACGGGCTCGAGGGGATCGTCGCGAAGCGCCGCGACAGCCGCTACATCCCCGGTACGCGCACTGGCGACTGGCTCAAATGCCATGTCACTCCACGCGCCGACGTCGTCCTCGGCGGGCTGATGGAGGACGAGCACCGCGGCGCGATCCGGGCGCTCTGCGGGATGTACTCGGACGACGTGCTCTCGTTCGTCGGCGAGGCCTATGTGCCGCCGTATCTCGGCCGCTGGCTCGACGAGGCTACGCGGGATTTCACCGCCGACACCTCGCCCTTCGCGACACCGCTGCCGCTGCGCACCGGGATGCGCTGGCTGCGCCCGCGCATCGTCGCGATCGTCGAGCACGCCGGCGAGACCGGCGAGCTGCGTGACGCGCGCTTCCGCGCGCTGCGCTTCGATGGCCGGCTCGACGACTGTCGTATCGAAGAGCCGATAGAGATGGAGTCCGCGCCCGCGCGCGCCGGGAGCGAGCGGCCACGTCTCATCGTGCTTCATTCATTGCCATTCGGACCGGAGTGAGGTGCGTCCGCTACCATTAGAAAAACCCCGGAGGTCACTTGAGGTTGCCGAAGTTCGTGTTCGTGACGGGCGGGGTCACTTCCTCTCTCGGTAAGGGCATCACCGCCGCTTCGCTTGGGCGCATCCTCGCGGCGCGCGGTCTCACCGTCGCATCGCTGAAGATGGATCCGTACCTCAATGTCGACCCCGGAACGATGTCGCCGTATCAGCACGGCGAGGTGTTCGTCACCGAGGACGGCGCGGAGAGCGATCTGGACCTCGGTCACTACGAGCGTTTCATCGACCGCAACGTCACGCGCGCTTCCAATCTCACGACCGGCCAGATCTACAACTCCGTGATCGCCAAGGAGCGCCGCGGTGATTACCTGGGCGCCACCGTTCAGGTCATCCCGCACGTGACCAACGAGATCAAAGAGCGCATCCACCGCGTCGCGCGCGAGCAGCAGGCCGAGATCGTCGTGGTCGAGGTCGGCGGCACGGTCGGCGACATCGAGTCGCTCCCCTATCTCGAGGCGATCCGCCAGTTCCGGAACGACGTGGGTCGCCAGAACGTCATGTACATCCACCTCACGCTGCTGCCGCGCGTCGCGACCGGCGAGCTCAAGACGAAACCGACGCAGCACTCCGTCAAGGAGCTGCGATCCATCGGTATCCAGCCGGACGTGCTCATCGCGCGCGCGGACGAGCCGATCGACGAGGACCTGCGGGAGAAGATCGCGCTCTTCTGTGACGTGAAGATCGACAACGTGATCTCCGAGCCCAACGCCTGGTCCATCTACGCCGTGCCGCTCATGCTCGAGGAGGCCGGCCTCGGACGGATCGTCGTCGAGGAGCTAGGGCTTGGCGAGCGCGCCAGCGAGCCGGATCTCGTCGAGTGGCGCTTCCTCACCGATCGCATCCGCAACGCGCGGATCCCGCTGACGATCGGACTCGTCGGCAAGTACATCGAGCTCCCCGACGCGTATCTGTCCGTCGCCGAGTCGGTGAAGCACGCGTCGTGGGCGGCGGGCTGCAACGTGAAGCTGGTCTGGATCGACAGCGAAAAGCTCGAACGCGACCGGGACGTCGAGCCGCTCATCGGCCTCGACGGCATCGTCGTGCCCGGCGGCTTCGGCTACCGCGGCATCGAGGGCAAGGTGCAGGCCGTCCGCTTCGGCCGCGAGCGCAAGGTTCCCACGCTCGGGCTCTGTATGGGCATGCAGTGCATGGTCATCGAGCTCGCGCGCACGGCGCTCGGCACCGAGGACGCGAACTCGACCGAGTTCGACGCGTTCACGCCGCATCCGGTCATCGATCTCCTGCCCGAGCAGCGTGACATCGCGGACAAGGGCGGCACGATGCGCCTGGGAAGCTATCCCTGCGTGCTCGAGGCCGGCTCGCTCGCGGGACGCGCGTACGGACAGCCGATCGTGCTCGAGCGCCATCGCCATCGGTACGAGTTCAACAACTCGTACCGCGAGCTACTGGCTCAGCACGGGCTGAAGTTCACCGGACTCTCGCCGGACGGGCGCCTGGTCGAGATCGTCGAGATCGCGGACCACCCGTTCTATCTCGGCACGCAGTTCCATCCCGAGTTCAAGTCGCGGCCCAACCGGCCGCATCCGCTCTTCACGAGCTTCATCGATGCCGCGCTCGAGTACGCGCGCGCGAACGGGCGAGCCGAGGCATCGGCACCGATGCTGCAGGAGACACACGGATGAAGCTCTTCCTCGACACAGCCGAGCTCGACGAGGTCAAGACGGGCGTCGAGTGGGGCGTGATCGACGGCGTGACGACCAACCCGACGCTCATCGCCAAGGCCGGCCAGGACCACGAGACACAGGTAAAGAAGATCTGCGGCCTCATCGGCAACGTCTCGGCGGAGTGCGTCAGCGAGAAGCGCGACGACATGATCGTCGAAGGGCGCCGCATCGCGGCGTGGCACAAGAACGTGATCGTGAAGGTGCCGCTCACCGCCGACGGTCTGGGCGCGGCGAAGATCCTCGCCGGCGAGGGCATCCGCATCAATGTCACGCTGTGCTTCTCGGTGAATCAAGCGCTGCTGGCGGCCGCCGTCGGCGCGTACATCGTGAGCCCGTTCGCCGGTCGTCTTGACGACATCAACGAGGACGGCATGCGTGTGGTCGCCGACATCGTGTCCGCGTACCGCCAGCAGGAGATCAAGACGAAGGTCCTCGCCGCCTCGATCCGCAACCCGATGCACGTGACGCAGGCAGCACTTGCCGGCGCGGACATCGGGACGATGCCGTTCGCGGTGCTGAAGATGCTCTTCAACCATCCGCTCACCGAAGCGGGACAGAAGAAGTTCCTCGAGGACTACCGGAAGACCCAGGAAGCGAAGCCGGCTGCATCCGCGACCGGCAAACCCACAGCGCCCGAGGCCGCGACGAAGCGCTGACCGCCGGGCGCGGATCAATTCGGACGAACTCGCGCTTCGTGAGGCCATTGCGCCGCCGCTGATACCGCACCCGCTCATACAGTCCCCGGCCAATGACAACGAAACGCTGGGACTTCCGCGACGACGACCTGCGCCGCTACACGGTCGAGCTCGAGCACGGGTTCTGGTCAGGCAAACGCGCCATCAGCGTCAACGGCCGTGAGGTCATCCGCGAACGCCGGATGTTCGGCTTCGATATGGGGAGCCAGCACGGCTTCGACATGGAAGGTCACGCCGCGCTGCTGCGTATCCGCACCAGCGGCATGACCTACGCGTTCGACCTGTACGTCGACGGCATCGCCATCGCGCCGCAGGGGACGACGATCCCGCGTCCCGGGCCGGCCCTCTCCACACGACCGGTGGTCTCGCTGGCGCCGCCGCTCCCGGTCACCGCGCCGACCCCGGTCAACGCACAGTCAGCGCTCGAGCAGCGCGTGCGGAACGGTGGCCGGTGGTTCTACTGGATCGCGGGACTCTCGACGGTCAACTTCGTCCTCTACCTCATGGGGACCGAGACCGGCTTCGCGCTCGGCACGGCGCTCGACTGGTTCGTCGGGGCGATCCTCGAACAGGTCGCCGCTCCCTCTCTCGCCTGGCTCCCGCACGTCGGCGTCATCGCGCTCTTCGCGTTCCTCGGCGTTCGCGCGACCGCGGGGGCGCAGTGGGCGTTCATCGTGGGCGGCCTTGTCTACACGCTCGACGGTCTGCTCTTCCTGCTCGTCCGAGATTGGCTCGGGATCGCGGTGCATGCCTTCGCCCTGTTCGCGATCGTCAGCGCGACGATCAGTCTTCGGCAGCTGCGGAGCGCGGCGCCGATGACGGTGCGGTCCGTCTAACGCGGCTCTAACGCGGCTCTAACGCGGCTCTAACGCGGCTCTAACCGCGG
>JBDTMY010000194.1:0-21744 GCA_039934015.1 Chloroflexota bacterium
TGCCACCAACGCTCAGCGGAGGTAGCGCTGCGCCCGGTGCGAACCTGCCGGTCCTTGGTACCAGCTGGGCGCCCGGCAGCGCGATCACGATCCGCTGGCCCGATGGGACCGTGGTCGCGACCGCTGACGTGCAGGCCGATGGACGGTTCGCGACGCTGATCCGCGTGCCGCTCACCGCGACCCCGGGTCAGACGTACAAGATCACCGCGAGCGGCGGCAGTCTCACGATGACCGCGGACGTCGACGTGCGCTTCGCGCCAACGCTGACGCTCCTCGCGTCGGTCCCGCCGCGGTCCGGAACATCCGTCGCGTATTCGGGCGCCGGGTGGCCCGCGAACAGCAACTACTCGCTGCTGTTCGACGGACGCGCGATCGCGGGCGGGACGACGTCAGCCACCGGCACCCTCGTCGGCCCGACCGGCGGGAGTCCGACCTTCGTTGTGCCGCAGAACACGATCCCTGGCGTCCACACGGTGCAGGTGACCTCAGGCGTTTCGACCGCGTCCGCGTCGCTCACGACGCAGTGAGCGATCAGCTCTTGACCAGGTAGACCGTTCTGACGACGGTGCCGCCGCGTCGGAGAGTCACCTTCTCGATGTCGACGCGATAGCCGAGCTTGAAGAACAGCATGTCGTAGCTCACGGTCGGTGCACCGAGTGGCACGTCGAGCGACCAGCGCCCGTTCGTGTCGGTGCGATAGCTGAGGGCTGTTACGTCCCCGGCCGTAATGGTCGTGCAGGTAAGGCTTCCGAAGGACACGCAGGTGTCCGGTACGGGCCGGTTCGTCGCCCGATCCAGAACGATGATCGTCAGGCGTCCGTAGCCCGGCGGCGGAACGCGCGGCGTCGTCGTCGGACGCGGCGTCGGCAGCGTGATGAGACCGGGTCCGTTCCCGATGCCGATGCCACCACCACCGGCACCGGTGCCGCTGGCGGTGCCCCCCGCGCCACCGGCGCCGCCCGCGCCGGGACTCGGCGCAACGGTCGGCGCCGCGGTCGGCTCGGCGGTCGGTGCAGCGCTCGGCTCCGCGACCGCGACGACCTCGGGCGCGGTGGTGACCGCGCTTCGCCCGCGGCTGTACTGCACGAGCACCTCTGGACGCGTGACGTCCGGAGCGACGGCAGCGCTCGCGTCGCCTTCGGGCTTGCCCCCCGGATCGCCGCCGGGACCGAGGACGAGGAAGACCAGGCCGAAGATCACGGCGAGCGCGACCGCCGCGCGCTTCCACGGCGCGCCGCGTTGCTGCATCACCTCGCGCGGCGCGGCGGCGAGCGGCGCGAGGCGGGGAAGTCGGGCGGCGATGATCGCGCGGCCGAGCGCGGCGCGCGTGTCGCGCACGACGGCGAGCTCGCGCGCACTGAGCCGCGCGCCCGCTACGCGGAGTCGCGCGGCAGCGCGTGCCGCTCCACGCGCGTCGCCGTCGCGGATCGACGCGTGCAGCGCGGCGCGCCGCGCGGCGAGGCGGAGCGCGTCGCGCTCATTGATCAAGGTAGATCTCCAGCGCGAGCACGGTCCCGGGGTCGCCGGGCACCAGCTCGTGGTACGCCTTCGTCACCGTTCCGCTGAACTGGCCTTCCTTCAGTAGCTCGATCGCGAGCGCCGCGATGCGATCGCCCTGCGCCGCGCGCTCGTGCGCTCCGTAGGCGAACACGATCGCGGCGTGCCGGCCGGGCGCGAGCGTCGCGAGCTGGTCACGCACCTCGTCCGCGATGCGGCGCTGCTCCGTGCTCGAGAGCGCGGTGTCGTCGGATAGCAGCGCGAGTCCGCTCACGTCGATGCGCAGCACGATGGGCGTGGGGTCGATCCCGGAGGGACGCGCGGCCTCGCTCGAAGGCGCAACAGCGTTGGCGGCGAGAAAGATCGCGAACATGCCGAGCAGGAGATCGGCCCACAGCCAACCGGCGAGATTGAACGAGACGCTGCGATGCGACGATGCTTGCATCGGCTAACGGCGCGCGATCGAGTCGGCCGCGCGCTCCAACCGGATGGCCGCATCGCGGAGCCGTTCGACCACACCCTCGAGGTCAAAGAGTTGGCCTTCACGCTCGCTCGCGCGCTCGTAGATGCGGCGCTCTTCAGCGGCCATGTCGGCGAGGATCGATTCCGCGTCGCCCGTCCCGAAGTCGAGCGCGCCGAGGGACGAGACGTGACCGAGCAGCGCCCGGATCTCCGACTCCTTGAGCAGCGCCCTGGTGCGGATCTGCGCGTCGCGCACCTCGCTGCGGATGTGCAGCGCGAGCGAGAGCACGATGAGCACGCCGATGAGGCTCGCGTCGGTGATGGCGAGCGTGCTGAAGTTGAGGAAGAGCCGACCCGCGAATCCCTCCTGCCACAGGAGCAGGAACGGACGCGAGACCAGTTCCGGTCGCGCGGCGAGAAGCTCGGCGTAGGCGGTCGCGGCGATCGAGAGGCCGAACCACGTCACCGCGATGGGCGCGAAGACGAGGACGTTGCGGATGACCTCGAGGACGGCCCAGAGGCGCGAGTGCTTGCTGGCCAGAAGCTCGGCCAGGGCGCGCGGGTCGACCGCGCCGGTGTACGCGGCGGCCTCGGTCGTCCGCCCTTCGCGCACGGCGTCCGCCAGCCGCGCCAGCACCGTCCCGAGCGACGGTTCGCGCGCGGTGGCTTCGTCCGCCAGACGCTGGAGGGCCTCCGCGGTCCTCTGTCGATCCAACCCCGTTCACTCCTCAGCCCGGGTCAAGAGTACGTCGCCTTTGCTTCCTAAACGTGTCTTTTCGGGGGCCGGTGCGGACGGCCGGAAGGGCTAATCGGGCTCCAGCACCGTCGTCGCGGCGCGGTAGGTGCCGAGCGTCTGGACCCACTCACAGCACGTCCGCATCAGCGCCAGGGCTTCACGCGCGGGCGAGGTCTCGGGGTCGGCTTCGAAGTCGAGGTAGAAGACGTAATCCCACGGGCCGGCGCGGCTCGGCCGCGACTCGATCTTCGTGAGCTGCACGCCCGCGGTGGCGAAGGGCTGGAGCGTTCGCGTGAGGGCGCCGGGCACGTTCGCCGCGGCATAGACCACGCTCGTTTTCCACGACCCCGCGAGCAGCGGCTTCGGTATGCGCTGCGCGACGGCGCCGTCGCCTTCGCGCGCGAGCGCGAAGAAGCGCGTGAAGTTGTCGGGGCTCGTCTCGATCGACTCCGCAAGGACCGCGAGCCCATAGCGATCGGCGGCCCGCTTGCTCGCGACCGCGGCGACGGTCCGGTCACCGGCGGCCGCGACGTCGGCGGCCGCACCGGCGGTGTCGTACGCGACCTCGGGTTGGATCTTCGAGCGCCTTAGGAAGTCCTCGACCTGCGCGAGGGCCTGCGGATGCGAGCGCGCGATCTTGATGTCCGCCAGCGTCGCGCCAGGCACGGCGAGCAGGCAGTGACGCACACGCACAACGGCCTCGGCGACGATGCGGATGCCGCGATGGTTGCGCAGCAGGTCGTACACGTCGGCGACCGCGCCGGCGTGGGTGTTCTCGACCGGAACGACCGCGGCTTCGGCCTCGGAGCTCTCCAGCGCCGCGAAGACCTCCGAGAACGTGCGGCGCGGCTGGAGCTCCCGGTCCGGGAATAGCGCAGCGGCCGCGGCCTCCGAAAACGCCCCGGCCAGCCCCTGATACGAGACGCTCAGCGATACACCGCCGTGCGCCACTCCGCGTGCCGCTTGTCGTCACCGCGTCCGATCGCGAAGTACACCTCGCCGATGCGCCGCGCGATCGGACCGATCTTGCCGTCACCGACGACACGGCCGTCCACCTTCACGCACGGCGCGACCTGCGCGCCGGTGCCACAGAAGAACACCTCGTCCGCGATGAACAGCTCGGTGCGATCGATCGCGCGCTCCAGGACCGTGAGTCCGAGCTCCTCCCGCGCGATGGTGATGATGACATCGCGCGTGATGCCCTCGAGGATGTCGTCGGTGACGGAGGGCGTGATGAGCTGTCCGTCTCGGACCATGAACAGGTTGGCGCTGCCGCCCTCCGAGACGTGGCCGCCCTGCGTGAGGAAGATCGCCTCGTCCGCGCCCGCGTCGTGCGCGTCGTCGACGGCGAGCGCGGTGTTGATGTACGCGCCGGTCAGCTTGCCTCGCGCGGGGATGGCGTCGTCGGAGGTGCGCCGCCAGGCCGACGTGCGCGCCGCGAGCCCGGTGGTCGGCATATACGCGCCGATCGGGAACGCGAACATGCCGAAACCGTCACGCAGGCCGTGGAGCGCGACCTTGATCGTGCGCGCGGCCTTGTACGCCAGCGGACGGATGTACACGTCGGTGCGGAACTCGTTGCGGCGCAGGAGCTCGAGCGTGACCTCTGCAAGCACCCGGCTATCGCCCGGGAGCTCGATGCGCAGGAGGCGGCAGTTGCCGCGCATGCGATCGAAGTGCTCCTGCAGGCGGAACACATAGAGCTGTTCCTGGCCCGCGTTCCAGTACGCGCGGATGCCCTCGAAGACGCCGGTCCCGTAGTTCAGCGCGTGCGTCGCCAGGCTGACGTGCGCGTCGGCCAGCTTCTTGAAGACGCCGTCCTGGTAGGCCCAACCGGTCTCCGCGATCTCGGTCCCGATCGCCGCCGTCTCTTTCCGATCGTGAACGCTGCTGGCCACTGCTTTCCTCCTCATAGAAACAAGAAAGCCTCCCGATTTCGGGAGGCTTGTTCCGCTGGTTTGGTCCGTTCCGCTAGCTGAGCGCGCCTCCTCCGCCGGCTCCCTCCGGGAGCTCGATAACGATGACGAAGAAGAAACTGCGTGCCATGAGAACGCGAACGCTACCGGGCCTGAATGGAAAACTCAAGTGGGGGTGGAAGGGGCGGACCCCCTGCGATCAGATCCGTCCGATGACCTCGCTGCGCTGCCACACCCGCCGCGCGATCTCGAGCGCGACGATGTCCGCGGCAACGAAGGCCAGACCCAGGCCCAGGAGCGCCCAGCCGTCGGCGATGCGCGTCGCGGCCACGCCGAGCACCGCGAAGATCGCGGCGGAGAGACCGATCATCAGTCCGGCGATCTGCTGACCCGCGCGGCTGGTGCGCACGACCGCGGCCACGATCAGCACCCAGCTTCCCGCGGTCATCAGATACAGGAGTGCGACCACCAGGAGCGCGAACAGGATCTCGGGCGGCAGTGCGTGGCGCACACGGCTCGCACCGTAGAGAAGCGTTCCCAGGACGTAGAACACCGTGAGGCTTCCCGCGCAGATCAGCATCACCGGAACGACCATCCCGAGCAGCTTGCCGACCACGATGTCGATGTCGCGGATCGGCGAAGCGAGAAGAGGCACCAGCGTCCCGTTCTCCTTCTCCTGCGTGAAGGTCGAAGCGATGAGGGCGACGCCCGATAGCGCGGGGATGAGCGTGCTCTGCAGCGCGAGGACCAGCATCGAGATGTCGTTCGGTCCGCCCGGAACTCCGCGGCCGCTCATCACGAAGAGGATCGGAAGGAACGCGAAGAATCCCGTCCGGAGGATCGCTCCGCGGTCGCCGAAGATCTCCCAGCGGATCTCGCGCCAGGCGATCAGCGCGGCCTTACCCACGATGTTCGTCCTCCGGCTTGCGCGCTTCGGCGACGATCGAGAAGTACGCGTCTTCAAGGGAGCGCTCCTCGCGCACGAGCGTGACCACCTGAAGACCGCTCGCGAGCAGCGCGCGCAACACGACCGGATTCGTGGTGCCAGGTTCGTCGGCGTCGAACCTGAGCGCGGCGTGGCCGTTCTCAGAGGCCGTCGCCTCCGCGGTCACGCCGGCGCGGGCGAGCGTGGCGCGGGCCACGGCGACGTCGCCGGTGAACGAGACGACGAAGCGAGGATGCAGATCGGCCCGCAGAGCGCCGGTCAGTCCCTCTCGCGCGACGCGACCGCGATACAGGATGACGGCGCGGTCGGCGATGCGCTGCGCCTCGTCGAGATCGTGCGTGCAGAGCAGGATCGCGCGGTGGCGCGCGCGAAGCGACACGATGAACGATCGCAGGGAGCGTGCGGTCTCGGGATCGAGCGCGGTCGCGGGCTCGTCGAGCAACAGGACCGGAGGGTCGTGTACGAGGCCGCGCGCGATCGCGACCTTCTGCTTCATGCCGCGTGAGAACGCGCCGAGCCGCATGTCGAGCCGATCGGTGAGACCGAGGATCGCCGCGAGCTCCTCGGTGCGTTTCGCCGCGGCCGGGACGTCGTAGAGGTGGCAGAAGAACGCGAGATACGCGCGGAGCGTCATGCGTTCGTACAGCGAGGGCTGGTCGGTGACCATCCCGCACCGCTCGCGGATGCTGCCCGGGTCCGCGCGGACCGAGATGCCGTCGACGAGCACGTCGCCGGCGGTCGGCGCGAGGATCCCCGCGATGATGCGGCTCGCCGTCGTCTTCCCGGCGCCGTTCGGACCGAGCAGCGCGACGATCTCGCCGGGTTCGACGCGGAACGAGACGTGTTCCAGCGCGAGGGTGCGTCCGAATGAGCGCGAAACGTCGCGCACGTCGATCATCGAACGAGCATATGCGGCGATGCCCTAGCCTTCGGGCAATGGACCTCGCGCTGTCGTTGCATGGACGTGTCGCTTTCGCGCTCGTCCTTTATTACGCGTTCGTGGGCCTGTGGGCCATCTTCCAGGGCATACGCGACCGGGGTCCGAATGCGAGCCTGCGCGGCGCGATCGCTATCGCGACGATCGCGGCCGTCGTGCAGGGCGTGCTCGGCCTGCTCGTGCTGGTGTTCCGCGGCGCGCCCGCGGAGACCGTGCACATCCTCTACGGGCTGGCGCTCGTCGTCGCGATGCCGCTGGCCGCGACGCTGGTGCGCGACCGTACGCCGCGTGGCCAATCGGTAGCGCTCGGCCTCGCCGCGCTCTTCACCGCCGGCCTCGCGATCCGCGGGATAACCACGGCATGAGTGCGCGTACAGTCGCGAGCGTGACCGACGCTCCAGAGATCGACGACGCGCCTGACGTTTCGACGGAGGCGCTGCAGGCGCTGCGCGGCGACTTCCTCTACTTCAACGTCGCCGGATCTGGTCCGACGTTCCCCGTGGCGCACCGCGCCGCGGACAGCTACCGCTCGTGGCTGTCGTCGGTCGGGATGTTCTCGCAGGTGGGGTACGACGCGTACAACGCCGCCCTGGACGCGACGCGGGCCGACTTCGCCGCGGCGATCGGCGATGCGGGCGGCGCGACACGTGTCGCACTCGCGCAGTCGGCCACCGACGGCTTGAACACGCTCGTCGCAGGTCTGCGCCTCGAGCCGAACGCGCTGGTCGTGACGACCGCCGAGGAGCACGGCAGCGCCCTGCTCCCGGTCTTCGGGCGACGCGCGCGCGGCGACCGCGTGCGCGTCATCCCACACGTCGATGACGACAGCTTTCTCGACGACGTCCACCGCGCCTTCCAAGAGGGTGCCGAGGCCATGGTGATGTCGCTGGTGGGCTGCAAGAGCGGCAAGGTCCTACCGGTCGCGGAGGCGACGACCATCGCGCACGACGCCGGGGCGCCCGTGATCGTCGACTGCGCGCAGGCCCTCGGCCAACACCCCGTCGATGTGCGCGCGCTCGGGGCCGACGCGTACGCGTTCCTCGGCTACAAGTGGCTGCACGGACCGCTCGGAGTGGGCGCGTTCTGGGTCGGCGATCCCGAGCGGTTCGCAAGCACGCGGTTCGGCTGGCGCTCGCAGAGCGCAATGGACCTGGAGGGCGGCGTGACGCTCAAGCCCGAGGCGTCGCGGTTCGAGACCGGCACGGTCGACGCCGGCGCGTTCTTCGGGCTGCGGCAGACCCTCGCGGTGCACCGCCGCCTCGGCGCGACCGTTGGCGAGCGCGTGCGGTCGCTTCGCGCGCGCCTGCTGGAGCGCCTCGCGGATCTCCCGTTCGCCGTCCTCTCGCGACCGAGCGACCCCACCGGCATCGTCGTCGCGGCGCCGCGGGGCGTACCGGCCCTCGAGGTCGTGGAACGGATGTGGCGGGAGCAGCGCATCGTCGTGAAACACCTCTCCGAGCCTGGACTCGAGGCGATACGGATCTCGTTCTGGGCGCTGCATCAGGACAGCGAGATCGATCGTCTGGCGGATGCGTTCTCGCGCACGCTCGCCACCCCGGTCCGCTGAGACAGCACACCCCTTCGGTATCGTTGCCGCGATGACGCTTCTCAAGGGCCAGGTCGCGATCGTCACCGGCGCCGGCCGCGGGCTTGGTCGCGCGGTGTCGGAAACGCTCGCCGGGCTCGGCGCGTCGGTCGTGCTCGCGTCGCGGAACGCGCCGGAGCTCGACGAGGTGGCGAAGGTCATCAAGCGCTCCGGAGGCCACGCGCTCGCGCAGACCGCTGATATCGGCGACGAGCGCCAGGTGCGAGAGCTCGCGCTGGCCACCACGCGCTGGGTCGGGCCGGCGTCGATCCTCGTGAACTGCGCCGGCATGGTCGACCCGATGGCGCCGCTGGCGCGCTCCGATCCGGCGCTGTGGCTGCGCAACATCGCGATCAACGTCGGCGGCACGTATCTGCCGGTGCGCGCGGTCCTGCCCGGGATGCTCGATCGCTCCTTCGGCCGCATCGTGAACATCTCATCGGGCTCCGCGACGCGGCCGAGCGCGGGTTGGACCGCGTATTCCGCGGCGAAGGCCGCCGTCGTGCAGCTGACGCGCAGTCTCGCGCTGGAGCTGGAGGGAAGCGGGGTCACCGCAGTCGCGTTCAATCCCGGCCACATGGATACGGAGATGCAGGAGCGCATCCGGCGTGCGCCCGCGTCGGAGTTCCCACGCGCCGACGAATATCGCGCCGCCGCGAAAGAAGGGCGCCTGGTCGATCCGAAGGTGCCCGCGCGCGCGATCGCGTACCTCGTACTGCCGAACACGCAGCTGAACGGCCAGGTGCTGCAGTACGACGATGAGGAGCTGCGTCGCGCGGTGGAGAGCGCCCTCCCTGGGTAGACCCTGATGCTCGCTGACGAGCGGCGCGAGGAGCTCGTGCGCTTCGAGCGCACGTTCAATCTGGTGCGGCTCGGCGGCGCCGGGCTCGCGTTCTTTCTCGGTCCGCTCTTCCCGAACCTCGGCGCGTGGTCGCTCCTCCTGCTCGGCGTCGGACTGCTGATCGAAGCCGGCACGATCGAGGCTTCACTGCGTCGCGTGCGCACCACCGACGGCGCCGAGCGCCTCTCCCGAAGCGTGTACGTCGTCGATCTGGTCGTCGTTTCCTTCGCGATCTTCGCGTTCGCCGCGGACCCGCGGTGGACGACCTACATCGTGATGCCGCTGCTGATCATCGCCGGCGGATTCCGCTTCGGGCGGCGCGGAGGCCTCGCCGGTGCGGCGGGGATGTCGCTCGCGTACGTGGCCATCGCGTTCTTCCGCGCGGACGTGTACGCCTACCCACTCGAGCCGGAGCGGATCCTCTTCACCGTGACAGTGAACTTCCTCGCGGCGTTCCTCATGGCGGGCCTGGTCCGCGAGCTCCGCGGCCTGCGCGGGCAGCGCGAGGCGTTCCTGCGGCAGGCCGCCGAGACGGAGGCGCTGCGCGCGGTCGACCAGATGAAGAGTGACTTCCTCGCGGCCATGTCGCACGATTTCCGCAGCCCGCTGACCGTCGTACGCGGCGCGGTCGAGCTCCTGCTCGGCGAGCGGCCCGGTAGCCTCACGCCGGGTCAGCGCGAGCTGGCGGAGAGCGCCGAGCGGAACGTCCTGCGACTCGAGGAGTTCACCGAGGAGCTGCTCGAGATGGCGCGCCTGGAGCAGGGGGCCGTGGCGCTGGATCAAGAAGACCTGGATGTGCGAACGCTCCTGAGCGAGGTCGTCGCCGATCACCAGATCCTCGCGAAGCAACGAAAGCAGTGGTTCGCTCTCGATGCGCCGGCGGCCGCGATGACGGTGTCCGCGGACCGCGGGCGCCTGCGACGGGCGCTCAGCAATCTGGTCGGCAACGCCATCAAGTACGGGCCGACGGGAACGCCGATCACCGTGCGCGCCGAGCGGCAGAACGGCCAGTTCCGCATCGCAGTCAGTGATCACGGACCGGGCGTCCCGCCGGATGAGCGCGGGCACATGTTCGAGAAGTTCTTTCGAGGCAGGGGAGTCGGCGCGACGCCCGGTGCGGGCCTTGGCCTTGCGATCGCGCGGTCCCTCGTCGTCCTCCACGGTGGGACGCTCGACTACGAAGACACGCCCGGCGGCGGATCGACCTTCGTGGTGCGGCTGCCCGCGGAGAGCCAGTGAAGGTGCTCATCGTCGACGACGAGCCCGACGTCCGTTCGCTCGTGCGTAGCGCGCTCAAGTACGCGCGGGTGCCGCTCGAGGCGATCGAGGCCGCCGATGCGGAGGAGGCGCTCGCCGCGGTCGCGGCCGCCCAGCCGGACATCATGGTGCTGGACCTCGCGCTGCCGGTGCGCGACGGCTTCTCGGTGCTCGAGGAGCTGAGGCGGACGAGCGATCTGCCGGTGATCGTGCTCACCGCGCGTGGCCTCGAGCAGGACAAGATCCGCGGACTCGAGCTCGGTGCCGACGACTACATGACGAAGCCTTTCAGCCCGCGCGAGCTCCTCGCGCGCATCGAGACCGTGTTGCGGCGCACCACGCGTAAAGATGGCGAAACGCGACGCGGGCTCATCGAGGCTGGCGACCTGCGGATCGACGTTGGTGGTCGGCGCGTCTTCCTAAGCGGTGAGGAGGTGCGGCTCACGCGCACCGAATTCGATCTTCTCACCGAGCTGGCGGCTCGGCCGGGCGAGGCCTTACCGCACGAGGTCCTGCTCGAGAAGGTGTGGGGTCCGGAGTACCGATCGGAGAACCACTACCTCAAGGTGTATATCGGCCGCCTGCGCGACAAGCTCGAGGCCGACGCGTCACAGCCGCGGCTCATCGTGAATGTGCGCGGCGTCGGTTATCGCCTGAACGTTCCCTAGTCGCGGCGCCTCTATCGCTCGGCGGACTTCTCCCGGCCGGCGGGCCGGTAGCTCTTGCGCTTCTGGATCGCGGCGGAGATCAGTTTGCTCACCCCCGCGGGATCGGTCTGCGCGCGCCGCTCGAGCTCGGCCGCTCCGCGCCCGATGAGGCCGCAGGTCGGGCAATCGCCACGGCCATCGAGGCGGCCGTGGCAGTTCGAGCAATGCACCTCGAACGCGGCCTGCGGCCGGAAGAGACCCAGCTCCTGCGCCTCGGTGATGAGCATCTGAGCGTCTGGTGCCACGTCACTCACCTCTTGGCTGATGTCGACCTTCTCGTGCCCGGTCGTCTATGAGCCGAGCACGACCGATTTCTTCTCGGTGTAGCTCTCGATGGCTTCCATTCCGTGCTCTTTGCCGAACCCCGATTGCTTCGCCCCGCCGAACGGCAGCTGGTCGTACGCGATCTGGATGTCGTTGACCCAGGTGTAGCCAGCGTCGAGCTGCTCCGCCGCCTTGCGCGCCTTCGCCATGTCCTTGGTGAAGATCGACGAGCCGAGGCCGTAGATCGACGAGTTCGCTTTGGCGATGGCCTCGTCGAGCTCCTTCACGATGAACAGCGGCACCGCGGGGCCGAAGACCTCTTCGGTCGCCATGCGTGAATCCTCGGGGACGTCGGTGAGGACCGTCGCCGGATAGAACCAGCCCTTGGCGTACTCCGGCCCGTCGGGCCGCTTGCCGCCCGCCAGCACCTTCGCTCCGCGCTTCACGGCGTCCGCGACCTGCGACTCCACCTCGGCGCGCTGCTGCTCGGTGTGCAGTGGACCCATCTTCGTGTCGGCGGCGAACTGCTCGCCGATCTTCCACTCCTTCTGCGCGCGTTCGGTGAACTTGGTCATGAACTCCTCGGCGATCTTCTCGAACAGGAAGATGCGCTTCACGGCGAGGCACGCTTGCCCAGCGTTGAAGAAGCGGCCGATCGCCGCGGCGGCGGTGGCGCGCCGGATGTCGGCGTCGTCGGCGACGATCATCGCGTCGCTCCCGCCGAGCTCCAGCGTCACGCGTGTCACGTTCTTCGCGGCGAGCTCCATGATCCGCTTGCCCGTCGCCGTCTGGCCCGTGAACGCGATCTTGTTGATCTTCGGATGACTCACGAGCGCGTCGCCGATCTCGCTTCCTGAGCCGTGCACGGTGTTGATGACGCCGGGCGGGAAGCCGGCGGAGTTGATCGCCTCGATCGCGCGCTGCGTCGCGAGCGGCGTCGTCGACGCGGGTTTGAGGACGATCGTGCACCCCGTCGCCAGCGCCGGACAAAGCTTGTTCGCGAAGAGCGTCAGCGGGAAGTTCCACGGCGTGATCGCCGCGACGACACCGACCGGACGACGCATCGTGATACCGAACTTCGACGGATCGTCGAGCGGGATGTAATCACCGCGGATCTTGTCGGCGAGACCGGCGAAGTACTCGAGGTTCTCGGCCACGCGCTGGGCTTCGATCTTCGCGTGTGCGAGCGGCTTGCCCTGCTCCATCGCGAGCAGCTTGGCGACCTCGTCGACCACCTCGTGCATCTTCAGCGCGGCCTCGTGCATCAGCTTTGCGCGCTTGCTGCCGGGCGTCGCCGCCCAGCCCGGGAATGCCTTGCGGGCCGCGTCCACGGCGGCATCGACATCCGCAGACGTGCCGCGCGGGATCTGGCCGACCACCTCGCCGTTCGCGGGATTGCGGACCTCGATCGTCCTGCCACCCTGGGCGTCGACGAGCTCGCCGCCGATGAGCATCTTTGCCACTGCTGACCTCCCCGTGGATCAGAAGCAGATTAAGGTATGCGGCGCAGCACAGCAGGGGAGGTTGACGCGATGGCCGTGCGACTCGAGAAGCAGGACGCGATCGGACACATCGTCCTCGACCGACCGCCAGCCAACTCGTATGACCGCGCCTTCGTCGATGAGCTCGACGCCGCGATCGAGGAAGCGCGTCGGGACGAGGGCGTGAGGGCGATCGTCGTTCGCAGCGCGTCCGAGAAGTTCTTCTCCGCAGGCGCTGACATTGCGGTGTTCGCCACCAGCGACCTCGACGCACAGCGGGCCTTCGTCGCGCGCGCGAACGAGACGATGACCAAGTTCGAGGCCACACCGAAGGTCGTCATCGCGGCGATCAATGGCCATTGCCTGGGGGGCGGCCTCGAGATCGCGCTGTGCTGCGACTTCCGCATCGCGGCCGAAGGTGGCTACAAGATCGGATTGCCCGAGGTGACGCTCGGCCTCCTGCCCGGCACCGGTGGCACGCAGCGGCTGCCGCGGCTCATCGGACGCCAGAAGGCGCTCGAGCTGATGCTGCTCGGCACGACGCTCTCGCCGCAGGCCGCGAAGGACGGTGGCCTCGTCGATGAGGTCGTGCCCGCGGCCGAGCTGCAGGCGCGCGCCGTGGAGCGCGCGAGGTCGTACGCCGACGGACCGAGCCTGGCCCGCGGCCTGATCAAGCTCGCCGCCGTGCAGGGTTACGGGCACCCGCTCGAGGCCGGACTTGCGATCGAGCGCGAGGCACTGATCCGGCTCTTCCAGAGCGAGGACGCGCGCGAGGGCGTGAAGGCGTTCGTCGAAAAGCGGAAGCCTGAGTACAAGGGCAAGTAGGACGGACAAGCGCGTCACGTGCGCGGAGGCGGTCGCGCGTTTCGTTCCGGACGGCGCGTCCGTCGCGCTCGGGTGCGCGCTCGAGCCGGCGATCCCTTTCTCGTTCGCGCACGAGCTCATCCGCCAGCGGCGGCGCGACCTGGAGCTCATCGGGCCGATCTCCGACATCGCGTTCGATCAGCTGATCGGGGCGGGCTGCGTCAGACAGGTCACGGCGGCGTGGGTCGGGAACGTCTCGGCCGGGCTCGCGCATGCGTACCGGCGCGCGATGGAGCATGGCGTACCGCGGCGCATCGAGGTGCGCGATCACAGCAACTTCACGCTGGCGCAGGCGCTGCTCGCGGGCGCGCTCGGCGCGCCGTACCTGCCAACGAAGACGCTGCTCGGCAGCGACATCGCCCGCGCCAACGGCACCTTCATCGAGGCTCGCTCGCCGATCGACGACTCGCCGCTGCTCCTCATCCCGGCCATCACGCCGGACGTGACGGTCCTGGCCGTTCAGCGCGCCGACGCCGACGGGAACGCGCACCTGTGGGGCCCGTGGGGCGTTTCGCAGGAGGCCGCCCTCGCCGCGAAAGCGGTGATCGTTCTGACAGATGAGGTCGTGTCGCGCGAGGTGATCGCCAGCGACCCGAATCGGACGATCGTCCCGGGCCTCAAGGTCGTCGCGGTCGTGGAGGAGCCCGGTGCGTGCCATCCATCACCGCTGCAGGGCCGCTACGGACGTGACCACGAGTTCTTCCACGACTACCATCGCGCCACGCGCACGGCCGAGGGTTTCGACGCCTGGATCGCGGAATGGGTGAGCGGTGTGAAAGATCGCGCGGCGTACCTGCGCAGGCTCGGCGAGCGGTGGACCGCGCTGCAAACACCGGGCACGCCAGCGGCGGAAGCGAGGTTCTGAGGTGACCGGAGCCAAGGTGACACAGGCCGATCCGATGCTTCAGCGAATGCTCGGGGCACTGCGTCTGGACGTGGCGACCTACGAAGACGTCGAGAAGGACAAGACCGCGACCGGCCAGGCCGCGTTCATCGTCGTCGCGACGGCCGCGGTCGCCGGCGCCGTGAGCTTCGCGCTCACCGGTGTGGGCGGCGCTGGGGACGGCATCCTCGGCGCGATCGGCGCCCTGATCGGGTGGGCCGTATACGCATGGCTCGCGTACTTCCTCGGCACCAAGCTGTTCGCCGCACCCGAAACGAAGTCGGACTGGGGCGAGGTCGCGCGCACGCTCGGCTTCGCGAGCACGCCGCGCTTCCTCTACGTGTTCGCGCTGATCCCCGCGATCGGGCCGCTCGTGCAGGTCATCGTGGGCCTCTGGGCGCTCATCGCGACGATCGTTGCGCTGCGGGCCGCCCTCGATTGCTCGACGCTCCGCGCGGTGCTCATCGGGATCGCGGCGAGCGTCGTGCAGGTCATCATCTTCGGCATCGCGCTCAGTATCTTCGTGTGACCGACCTCGCTCCGGGCGAGCTCATGGTCGCCCAGGCATCGCGCGAGATCCGGGACGGCGAGCGCGTCTTCGTTGGGATGCGCCTGCCGCTCATCGCCTTCGTGCTTGCGAAGCGCACGCACGCGCCGAACGCGATCGGCCTGTTCGAGCTGGGTATCGTCCGCGACCAACCCTCGCCCGAGCTGCTGTACACCATGGGCGATGGACCGAACGTCACCGGCGCGGTCTGGTGCGCGCGGACCATCGATCTCATGGGCCTGCTGCAGCGTGGCGAGGTCGAAGCCGGCTTCATCGGCGGCGCGGAGGTCGATCGGCACGGCAACCTCAATACGACGGCGATCGGCGCGGATCGCGCGCGGCCGACGGTCCAGCTGCCGGGCTCGGGCGGTGGCGCGGACATCGCCAGCCTCGCGCAGCGCCTCATCGTGATCATGGCGCACGACAAGCGGCGCCTTCGGGACCGCGTCGACTTCGTGACGTCGCCCGGATACGGAGAGGGTGGCGACTGGCGCGCGCGGGTCGGGCTGCCGCGTGGCGGTCCCTCGGTCCTGATCACCACGCTGGGCGTGTTCCGGTTCGTCTACGGTCAGGCGGTGCTCGTCTCCTATCACCCGTCGAGCTCCGTCGATGAGATCGCCGCGAACACCGGCTGGACGCTGACCGTGGCGAACGATGTGCGCGAGACCGAGCCGCCCAGCGCGGCGGAGCTGCGCATCATCCGCGAGTACGACCCGCAGGGCTTCTGGACCCGGCGCGGGGCCGACTGATGTCGGAAGGCACGACCCGCGCGGTCTTCGCCGCTTTCGCGGGGAATCTGCTGATCGCGATCACCAAAGCGGTCGCGGCCGCGCTCACCGGCTCGGGCGCGCTGCTCGCGGAGACGGCGCACTCGATCGCGGATTCGCTCAATCAGATCCTCCTCTACATCGGCATACGTCGGAGCGTGCAGCCGGCGACCGAGAAGCATCCGCTCGGCCACGGCAAGGAGCGCTATTTCTGGGCGCTCGTGGTCGCCCTCTTCCTGTTCTTCGGCGGCGGCGTCTTCTCGCTGTATCAGGCATACGACCGCATCGCAAACCCGCACGAGCTCGGCGACGCGACGATCGGATTCATCGTGCTCGGCCTGTCCATGGTCTTCGAGACGTTCTCGCTCACCATCGCCGTGCGCGAGCTTCGCCACGCCGCGCGCGCGGATGGAGTACCGGTGGGCAAGTTCCTCTCGCAGCTCCGCGATCCCGCGCTCCGCACGGTCCTCTACGAGGACAGCGCGGCACTCGCGGGACTCGTCGCGGCGATCGTCGGCCTCGCTCTCAGCGCGATCACCGGAGACCATCTCTACGACTCCCTCGCGAGCGGGGTGATCGGCGTGATCCTCATCTACGTCGCGTATCAGCTGGCGTGGAGCGCGCGCGGACTCATCGTGGGCGAAGCGCCACCCGAGGAGACGCTCGTCGCGCTCCGGGCGACGATCGCGGGCGTGCCGGAGATCCATCGCGTGATCGAGCTGCGCGCCGTCGAGATGGGCACCAAGCAGCTCCTCGTCCTCGCGCGCGTCTCGGTGCGCGACGACATCCCCGCCGGGGAGGCTGAGCGCCTCATGGTGCGGCTGCGCGAGAAGCTCAAGCGCGAGCACCCTGCGGTGATGGACTCGTACATCGAGCTCGGTCCGGGGTGAGTCTGGTGCTCTACCACCGGATCGGCGACCCGGGCAGCGCGGCGGTCCGCCGGCGCGTCGTCGAGCTCGGGCTCAAGCCACGCGTCGATTTCCAGAACGTCGACACCGACGGGGCCGAAGCGTTCGCCGAACACGGCGGTCGGGGCGTCCCGGCGCTGTGGGACGGCGAGCTATTGCACGAAGGACGCGGAGCGATCCTCAGGCAGATCGATCGCCTGGCGAACAGAAGCTAGTCGCCCGAGCCGCTTCCTCCGCTCGCGCTGCCGGCCTCCACCCGCTTCATGCGCGCTTCACGCACCAGGCGGTCGAAGAGCTCGCCGGCGTTCACGAGGATCGTCTGCAGGTCGGCGACGGCGCGGTCGACGATCACGCGGTAGCGCTGACGAAGATCGGCGAGGTCGAGCGAGACGCCGGTCGCCGGGTTGTTGTCCTCGCACGGGGAGAGGTCCGCAGCGAGCCGGATCTCATCGCGAGCCCGACTGCGAACGGCATCCATCTGAGCACGCACATCCCGCTCGGCGGCGTCGAGCGTCTCATCGGATAGATCCTTGTTGGTCCGCTCGGCGAGCGCTTCGGCCAGGTCGCGGACGACCCGGAGATCGGCGCGGGCCTTGGCGAGCTCGTCGTCGAGGTGGCGCAGGGCCTCGCTCCGTACCGCGAGCGCGGCCTCACAGCCGGCGCCCTCGCTCGTCTGATGCGCGGCGGCCGGCGCGAACACCTGGATGCGGACCTCGTCGCCCACGACCGTTGCCGTGATGAGCACTCCGCTCAAGCCGACGATCAACACCGCGGCTGCGGTGCCAAGCTTCAGGTGCAGGACCAGTTCGATCAGGCGGTCGAAAAGCTGAGAAAACATGCTCACCTCACCACGAATTCAAACGCACGCGGGAGCTCCGGTCATCGGGTACTCCAGTAGGGGTACGTCCTTCTCCTACGCTTTCCGCGTGCTGGAAAGCGACCTGCCGGCCGGGGCGCGCATCGACGACGACCTTCTGGTGGTCGAACGGCTTGGCGGTGGACGACGCTACGAGGTCTATCGGGCCACGGACCGAAGGACCGGCACGCATGTCGCAGTCAAGATCCTGCGACCGGCCCTTGTCGCGGACCGCTCCGCGCGCGCTGCGTTCAAACGAGAGGTGACGATCGCAACGGGTCTCGCGCACTCGGGTCTGGTCCGGCTGATTCGTTGGAGCGAAGACCCACAGCCGCGGTCGGTCTGGGAGCACGTCGGAGATCCGTCACTCGACGTGCTACTCGATGTCGTCGGTCCGTTGCCCACCCTCGACGTCTGCCGCATCGGGGTGCACGTGTCGGCTGCCCTGGCGTACCTGCACGACCGCGACATCCTTCATCTCGATGTCACGCCGGCGAATGTCGCTTCTGGCACCGCCACGCACCTGCTTGATCTGAGCCTCGCACGCCGCGGCGCTCATGGCCTGGCCCTGTCGAACCCGGTTGGGACCGGGCCGTACATGTCGCCCGAGCAATGTCTGGCGGGCACGGTGGACGGCCGCAGTGACCTGTTCGGTCTCGCGGCGACGCTGTACGAGGCACTCAGTGCCATCGCCCCGTTCGGCGAGGGGGTGGCGGACGACATGGATGCAGCCGTGCGCTATCCGCAGCTATCGATCCGGCCGCAGCCGCTCGCCGAACTCGTGAGTTCGGTGCCACGCGTTTTCGCCGATCTGCTCGACTCTTGCCTTTCTGCCGATCCCAACCTGCGCCCATCCTCCGCGCGGGAGCTCGAGGCCGAGCTGCGGCGCGTCAGCGCTGCTCTGGGGCGGCAGATACCCGAGTCATAATCCGCGGCGTGGGGGCGCTGGGTCTGACGGAGCTGGGCGACCGGTACAACGCGGCCGAAACGTACGTGGACACGCATCGCGCCGAGCGCCCCAACAAGGTCGCGATCCGCTGCCAGGGCGCGTCGGTCACCTACGGCGAGATGGCTAGCAGCGTCGACCGCTGCGGCAACGCGCTGCGCGAGCTCGGTGTCGACGTCGAGGATCGCGTGGTCCTCCTTTGTCTCGACTCGCCCGCCTTCGTTTACGCGTTCTTCGGCGCGATCAAGCTGGGCGCCATCCCGGTCCCGGCGAACACGCTCCTCATCCCGCGGGACCTCGCGTACATCCTCCGCGACAGCCGCGCGGTGGCGATCGTCGTGAGCGCCCCACTGCTTCCAAAGGTGCTCGAGATCAGAAAGCTCTGCCCGCGCCTCCGGCACATCCTCGTCACGACATCGGGGACCGCGCCGATCGACGGTCCGCTCCCGGCCGGCGCGTCGTCGTTCGAGGAAGCGCTGGCCGCCGCGGACGACGAGCTCGATCACGCGGACACGACGCCGGACGACATGTGCTTCTGGCTCTACTCCTCCGGCACGACCGGCTTCCCCAAAGGTGCCGTGCATCTGCAGCACGACATGATCTATTCGGCCGAGACGCTTGGACGGCACGTGCTCAATTGCACGGAGGACGACCGGTACTTCACGGTGTCGCCGCTGTTCCACGCCTACGGCCTCGGCAACGGCGTCTTCGTGCCGATGCGTTACGGCGCGTCGGTCGTGTACAAGCCGGAACGCGCCACGCCAGACCTCGTCTATGGGCTCGTGACCACCGAGCGGCCGACCGTGCTGTACACCGCGCCGACGTTCTACGCCGCGCTGCTTGCGTACCCGGAGGCGGACTTCAAGTACGACCTGTCGTCCATTCGCTTCTGCGTCTCCGCCGGAGAGTCGCTGCCCAAGCCGCTGTTCGATGCCTGGAAGAAGCGGTTCGGCACCGACATCCTCGACGGCATCGGGTCGACCGAGATGCTCCACATCTTCATCTGCAACCGACCGGGCCAGGCGCGCGGCGGCACGAGCGGCACCGTCGTGCCGGGCTACAAGGCGAAGATCGTCGATGACGACGGACATGAGCTCGGCGCCGGCGAAACGGGAAATCTGTGGGTTTCAGGCGACTCGTGCTGCGCCTTCTACTGGAACAAGCACGAGAAGTCGAAGGCGACGTTCCGCGGCGAGTGGACGGTGACAGGCGACAAGTACCACTTGTCGGCCGACGGCTATTACACCTACGAGGGGCGCGCGGACGACATGCTCAAGGTCTCCGGCCAATGGGTCTCGCCCGCGGAGGTCGAGGCCGCGTTGATGGAGCATCCGGCGGTCCTGGAGTGCGGCGTCGTCGGCGCGAAGGACAAGGATGAGCTGGTCAAGCCGCGCGCATTCGTGATGCTCAAAAAGGGCCACGAGCCGAACGAGGCGCTGGCCGAGGAGCTCAAGCAGTTCGTGAAGAAGCGGATCGCGCCGTACAAATACCCGCGCTGGATAGAGTTCGTCGACGAGCTGCCGAAGACCGCGACCGGCAAGATCCAGCGGTGGAGGCTCAGGGAGCTCGCCGGCACATAGGGAGGACCGCATGGGCGCGCTAGATCCGAAGGTCGTGGCCTGGAAGCGTGAGGCGACCGAGGACCCCGAAGGCTTCTGGGGACGCGCGGCGGACGAGCTGCCGTGGTTCCGCAGGTGGGACCGCGTGCTCGAGTGGGAGCCGCCGACCTTCCGTTGGTACCGCGGCGGGCTATCGAACCTCGCGTACAACTGCGTCGACCGCCATGTGTTGGCGGGCGCGGGCTCGCGCACCGCGCTCATCACCGAGAACGAGCGCGGTGAGCAGCGGACCTACACCTACACCCAGCTTCACGACGAGGTGAAGCGCGCCGCCGCCGCGCTGCGCGGGCTCGGGATCAACAAAGGCGACCGGATCGCGATCTACATGCCCACCTGCGCCGAGGCGATCGTGCTGATGCTCGCCGCGATCCGCATCGGGGCGGTGATCATCGTGATCTTCGCCGGCTTCGGCGCCGGCGCGCTCGGCGAGCGCGTCCGTCTCGCCGGCGCGCGCGCGGTGTTCGCGACGGACGTCACGTATCGCAAGGGCAAGGACGTGCCGCTGAAGCAGATCGTCGACGACGCGGTCGCCGGCGCGCCGACGGTCGAGCGGGTCGTCGTGCTGCAGCGCGGAGCGGGTCCCGTCGCGATGAAGGCCGGCCGCGACATTCCGTGGGAGGAGTTCCTGCGCGGCGCCGCCGGCCAGGACGACACGCATGTCGAGATGGAGTCCAACGAGCCCGCATACATCCTCGCGACGTCCGGCACGACCGCGAAGCCCAAGCTCGCGGTGCACACGCACGGCGGGTATCAGGTGTATGTCCACAGCATGGCGAAGTGGATGTTCGGCCTGCGTCCGACGGACGTGTGGTGGTCGACGTCGGATATCGGCTGGGTCGTGGGGCACTCGTACATCGTGTTCGGTCCGCTGCTGATCGGATGCACGACGCTCGCGTACGAAGGCGCACTCGATCACCCCGATGCGGAGACCTTCTATCGCATCATCGAACGTCACCACGCGACCGGCGTGTTCACCTCGCCCACGGCGGTCCGGCTCCTGATGCGCTACGGCGCGGCACCCGCCAAGCAGCACGACCTCGGATCTCTCGAGCGGGTCTTCTGCGCCGGCGAGGTCCTGAACGCTCCGGCGTGGGAGTGGTTCCAGAAAGAGGCGCTCGCCGACCGGATCCCCGTCATCGATCACTACTGGCAGACGGAGACAGGAGGTCCCGTGGTCGGTAACCCGTACGGGATCGCGCTGCTGCCGATCAAGCCCGGCTCAGGTGGTGTGACGCTCGCGGGGATCGAGGCCGCCGTCGTCGATGGCGAAGGCAACGAGCTGAAGCCCGGCGAGAAAGGGATCTTCGTCATCAAGCGTCCGTTCCCCGGTCTCACCGCGCGCCTCTGGGCCGAGCCCGAGCGCTACGCGAAGGATTACTGGGAGAAGGTGCCGGGCCAGAACGTGTACTTCACCGGCGACGCGACCGCGATCGACGAGGACGGTTACGTGTGGTTCTCGGGCCGCGCCGACGAGATCATCAAGATCGCGGACCATCGCATCGGCACGATCGAGGTCGAGACCGCGTTCCTGCGCAACCCCGCCGTCGCCGAGGCCGGCGTGACCGGACGGCCCGACGAGCTGCGCGGCATGGTCATCTCCGCGTTCGTCGTGCTCAAGCAGGGACACGCGCCGTCGGACGCGCTCAAGAAGGAGCTCCTCGCGACGGTCCGCTCCGAGCTCGGACCGATCGCCGTGATCGGCGAGCTCAACTTCGTCGACATGCT
>JBDTMY010000195.1:0-13742 GCA_039934015.1 Chloroflexota bacterium
CCAGGCGCAGGCGTTACCGCGCGTGCGTCCGCGCTGCTTTGCGGACATCGTCGTGGAGGTCGCGATCATCCGGCCCGGCCCGCTGCAGGGGAACATGGTGAACCCCTACATCAATCGCCGGCAGGGACGTGAGCCGGTGACCTACCCGCATCCGCTGCTCGAGCCGATCCTGAAGGAGACGCTCGGCGTGATCCTCTTCCAGGAGCAGATCCTGCGTGTCGCGATGGCCGTCGCGGGTTTTTCGGCGAGCGCGGCGGATCAGCTGCGCCGCGCGATGAGCCGTGCGCGATCCTCGGCCGACATGGAAAAGCTGCGCGCGCCGTTCGTCGAAGGCGCGCATGCGAAGGGCGTAAGCGGCGAGATCGCGCACGGGATCTTCCGTCAGATCGCGGCGTTCGCGGAGTTCGGGTTCTGCAAGAGCCACGCGGCCGCGTTCGCGCTCACGGCGTATCACACGGCGCATCTGAAGCTCTACTACCCGGCGGAGTTCTACGTGGGACTTTTCAACAATCAACCGATGGGGTTCTACTCGCCGGCCGTGATCGCCGGCGACGCCAAGCGCCACGGTGTCGCGATCCTCCCGGTCGACGTGAACCTGTCCCGGGAGAAGGCCATTGTCGAGGAATGCTCGGAGGGCGGTGCGACGCGCCCCGTGGACAGCTCGAACACCATCGCGCGCCGTCGCACGTGCCGCACGCACGATGTGCGGCTCGGATTCGAGAGCGTGAAGGGGCTGGGGACAGCCGAAGCGAAAGCGATCGTCGCGCAGCGTGAGAAGGTCGGAGCGTTCTCCAGCTTTGACGAATTCGCGCGGCGCGTCGGTCTAAAGGAGGAGGCGCTGCGCAACCTCGCGCTGCTCGGCGCGTTCGATGCGTTCGGCGAGGCGCGCCGTGAGCTGCTGTGGCGCGCGCGCGATGCGCATCGCACGTCGCCGGCGTTCACGCGTCCGGCGCTCGCGCTTCCGACGACCGATGCGCCGGCGCTGCCGGCGCTCACCGAGCAGGAGCGCGTCGCGCTCGATTACCGCATCACCGGCATCCCCACCGGGCCGCAGATCATGCGCTTCTACCGCGCTGACCTCGATCGGCGCGGCGTGCTCACCGCCGCGGCGCTGGCGGGCAGCAGGGACGGCGCGACCGTGCGCGTGGCCGGGGCGGTCGTGGTGAAGCAGCACCCCGAGACCGCGAAGGGTCACGTATTCCTATCCCTGGAGGACGAAACTGGTATGGCGAACGTGATCATCCGGCCGGCGATCTACCGCCAGCACAAACGTGTGCTCGACGCGAATGCTGCCGTTGTGGTCACCGGGACGCTCCAGAGCGTCGACGGAGCCACTTCCGTGCTTGCCAGGCGACTGGACGGTCTCGCCCTGTTCGTGAAGATCGCCGCCCGCGAGTGGCAGTGACGCCGGAGTCCGACGCTGCGGTATCGGTCGGCAGTCAATGCGGTAACACCACCTTGTTAGCGCCTTCAGTTGCAATGCAAACTGCCCGAAGTAACAGCAGGGAAGCAGGCAAGGACGGTCGCCTGACCCGGTGCGCGCCGCGACGCAAGAGTGGGGAGACACGGTGGAAGACCTCAGCGAGGGTCGGGCGGAGGATCTGCTCGACTCGATATTCCGTGTGGCCACGGAGCTGGTCCGCGGCGAGCGCGCGTCCCTCATGGTGCGGGAGGAGGCCTCCGACGACTTCGTGATCGCGCACGCGCTCGGCCTCGCCGACGACGTCAAGCGTGCGGTCCGTGTGCGTCCCGGTGAAGGCGTCGCCGGCCATGTGGTCGCGTCGAAGCGCTCCCTTCTCGTGCGCGGCGGCGAGGCTTCGATCGCTGTGCGCGGCGGTCAGTACCGATCGGACTCCTTCATGTCCGTCCCGATCATGGTCGACGACTACGCCCGTGGCGTTCTCAACGTCACCGACCGCTTCGACGGTCGCCCGTTCGAGGCGACGGACCTTGCGACGCTCGAGATCATCGCCGGCCACATCGGCGCGGTCCTGGTCCAGCAGGAGCAGGGCGAGGCGCTGCAGCGGCTCGCGGAGACCGATCCGCTCACCTGGCTGTTCAACCGGCGCCACTTCGACAAGCGGCTAGAGGCCGAGACGAATCGCGCGCTCCGCGCGGAGCACCTTCTCGCGCTGCTCATGATCGACGTCGACAAGTTCAAGCTCATCAACGACCGCTTCGGTCACCGCGTCGGCGACCAGGTCCTCAAATCGGTCGCCTCCGCGCTCAAGCAGGCCGTCCGCCTGTACGACGTGCCGACGCGCTACGGCGGCGACGAGTTCGCGGTGATCCTTCCCGACGCTGACACCGAAGTTGCCGCGCGCGTCGCGCGGCGCGTTCTCGAGAAAGCGGAGACCGTGGCGCTGCCCGGCGAGCTGCGCGACGCCGGGATCCCGCTCAGTCTCTCGATCGGCATCGGGACGTTCCCACGTCCGGCCGGCGATGCGGTCGCGCTCGTCGAGGCCGCGGACAGCGCGATGTATCGCGCCAAGCAGGCCGGCGGCGGCATCCGCGTGTGGGAGCACACGTTCGCCGACGGTCCGCGCGGAGCGATGCGCCCGACGCGCGCCGCGCTGCCCCCGGCACCGTACCTCTCTGATCCCGCACGTCTCGCGACGCGCGAGCTGCAGGCGCTCATCCCGCTCGCATTGGCGCAGGAGTTCAACGTCGCCGTCGTCGGCCACGAGGGCCAGGTCCTGACCATCGCGTTCCCGTCACCGAATCCCGCCGCGGTCGACACGATCTCGAAGGCGACCGGATTCGCGGTCTATCCCGTCTTCAGCAATCCGTCAGATCTCGAAGCGACACGGCGGAGGCTCACGGCCGCGTAGCGACCGCGCGGATTTCCGGCTAGCTCGTTCCGGTCAGCTTCGGTCGTGTCTCCTCGCGCTGCACGCCGCCGTCGGCGCCGCGGAAGAGGTAGCCAACGCCCGGGACGGTCTGGATCACATCGCGCGTCTTGCCGTCCTGCGTGAGCTTGCGGCGAAGCCGGCTCACGTTGAGCTTCACGAGGTCGCCGCCGACATCGGCGTCGTAACCCCACACGCCTTCCAGGATCTCCTCCTGCGTGAGGACGCGGCCGGGGTTCGCCATGAAATGACGGAGCAGCTTGAACTCGGTCGGTGAGAGGTGCACCGGCACGTCGGCGGTCGTCACCTCGTGCGTCGCTTCATCGAGCACGAGATCGCCGGTGCGGTACACGACGGGCGACGGCCGTCCGCGTGTGCGGACCGAACGCCGGAGGATCGCCTTCACGCGCGCGACCAGCTCCTTGGGCCGGAACGGCTTGGTGATGTAGTCATCGGCGCCGAGCTGCAGGCCGCGGAGGATGTCGCTCTCGTCCTGACGCGCCGAGAGGAGCAGGACCGAGACGTGCTCGTCCACGTGGCGGATCCGCTCGAGGACGACGAACCCCGTCAGCTTCGGAAGGTTGATGTCGAGCACGACGAGATCGGGGCGCTCGCGGCCCACGGCTTCGACCGCCGATTCGCCGTCATACGCCCGTACGACGTCGTAGCCCTCGCGGCGTAGCGCGTAGTCAAGCAGCTCCACCAGGTCGCGGTCGTCGTCGACGACCAAGAGCTTCACTAGGCGTCCGCCTCCTCCGCGAGCTGTCGTGCCTTAGGAAGTGTGAAGTGTACTGAAGTGCCACGCCCGACCTCGCTCTCGACGCGGATGTCGCCGCCGTGAGCGACGACGATCGCGCGGCAGATCGTGAGGCCGAGCCCCAGACCGCCCGCCTGATCCCGGACTTCGCGGGAGCGGAAGAACCGCTGGAAGAGCCGCGGCTGCTCGTCCGCCGGGATACCCGGTCCTTCGTCCACGACGCTCACCTGGACGAAGCCGGCGCGGCTCGTGCTGGACACGGTCACCGTCGTCGACTCTGGCGCATAGCGGCTGGCGTTCGCGATGAGGTTCGCGAGCACCTGGGCCGTCCGGCGCGGGTCAGCGAGAACGCGGTCGAAGCCCGGGCGCAGCTGGTTCTCGAGCTTCTGGTGCTTCGCGTCGAGCAGCGTCTGCGTGAACTCCATCGCCTCCTGCAGGCAGCCCCGGACGCTCGCCGGCAGCGCGCGGACCTGGAACGTGCCGGCCTCGATGCTGCCGGCGTCGAGAAGGTTTTCGACGAGGTACTCGAGGCGCAGGGCGCTGCGCCGCAGCGTCGACACCATCGTCACCAGCTGCGTAGGCGGCATGGTGAGCGCGTCGTCGACGAGCAGGTCGAGCGTCGCCGAGAGCGCAGCGATCGGTGTGCGCAGCTCGTGCGCCACCTGGAGCAGAAAGTCCTCCTTGAGGCGGAGAAGCTCGGCCTGCGCCGTGACGTCGCGGACCGTGTGGAGGACGCCCCGCTCGCCGATCGAGGTGCTGACGATCTCGAGTACGCCCATGCGGTCCTCGCGCGGGAACCAGGTGCGACGCACGTGATGTCCGTCGGTGGCCTGGACCGTGGTAGCACCGGTGACGAGCAGGAGCTCCTCGAACGGGCGTCCGTTGAGCGTCTCCTCGCCGAGCACGCGGAACGCCGCGGGGTTCGCGCTCACGATCGTGCCATCGGGGTCGGTGAGGATGATGCCGTCGGTCAGCGCGACGAACGCATCCTGGATCGCGAGTGCTTCGAAGGCGCGGTCCTCGTTACGCCGACCCAGCGAGCGTCGACGCTCGGGCGGCTTCTGGCTCACTGCGCCGGTATCCGTAGGCGCACGCGCGTGCCCTGACCGGGGCTCGAGTCGAGCGAGAGCTGCGCGCCGATGAGGCGCGCGGACTCGCGCATCTGCAGTAGGCCGAGGCTCCCGCGCTTCGCGTAGGTCTGGAGCACCGTCGCCACGTCGAAGCCCTGGCCGTCGTCCTCGACCAAGGCGACGACGGCGTTGCCGTCGTCATACACGTCGATCGCGACGTTGGCCGCGCGGCCGGTCTTGATCGCGTTGTTGGCGGCCTCGCGGATCACCCTGAAGGCGCCCGCCTCGACCTCCGCCGCCAGACGCCTTTTCGATTCGACGCGCCGCGTCACGACCTTTGATCCGTTCAGACCGTTGATACGTTTCGCGAGCGCCTCGACGGCGGCTGGAAGCCCGCCGTCCTCGAGCGCGAGGGGCCGCAAGGCGAACATGATGTCCCGCAGACCCTGCTGCGAATCGACCAGGCGCGTACGTATCCCGACGAGGTCGGCGAGCGCGCCGTCGACGTCGGTTACGGCGCGTCGTGTGACCAGCTCGATGCTGATGGCCGCGTTCGAGAGCGTTTGAGCGACGCCGTCGTGGAGCTCGCGCGCCAGGCGATGGCGCTCCTCCTCCACGACCTTGACGACGCGGAGGCGCTCGGCCGCCAGCTCCTCGGTGAGCTGCACGTACTCGAGGGCCACGCCGGCCGAGCCCGCGAGCGCCTCGATGAGCCGCTCGTCGTCCTCCTGGAATGCGCCCTGGTGGTCGTTGACCGCCTGCAGGACACCGAGCCGGCGACGATCGCGCGCGTCGATCGGCGCGACGAGCATCGACCGCGTTCGGAAGCCGCTCCGCGCGTCGACGCTCGGGTCGAAGCGCGCGTCCTCGTAAGGCGCGTCGATCCGCAGCAGGCGGCCGGCGCGCGCGACCTCCGCGGCGAGGCTGCGCCCATCGAGCGGAAGCCGTATCTCGGTGAGCTCGCTCTCCTTCAGCACGCGCGACCAGAGCTCGTTCTTTCCCTGATCGATGACATAGAGCGTCGCCCGCTCACAGCCGAGCACCTCCGTCGCGGTCTCGACGATGCGGTCGAGCACCCGGTCGACGTTGGCTTCGAGGGCGAGGTCCTGCTGGAGCCGCAGCAGCGCTGTCAGGTGCGCCGAGTCGTTGACGTTCGCCATGCCCGCTGATGCTATGACGACGCCTCGCGCTTGCCTTCAGCGATCGCGCGAACGGTGTCGAGCGTGTCGATCTCACTGACCGGCTTGTCGGGCCGCAGGCGGACGATCCGCGGGAAGCGCATCGCGTAGCCGGAGTCGTGACGGTCGCTCTGCTGGATCTGGTCGAACGCGACCTCGATGACCGTGTCCGGCTTCACGCTGCGCGCCCGGCCGAGATCCTTGATCGTCGCCGCGAGGAAGTGCTCGGTCATCTCCGCGATCTCCTTGTCCGTGAGGCCCGAGTACGCCTTACCGACCACGCGGAGCCGGTCGCCGTCGCGCACCGAGAACGTGTAATCGGAGAGCACGCCGCGCCGCTTGCCGTGGCCCCACTCGACGGCGGTGACGACCACGTCGAGGGTGCGGAGGGCGCGCTTCACCTTCAGCCACTCCATGCCGCGCCGGCCAGGACGGTACGGCGATCTGGGATCTTTCAGCATCAACCCTTCGTTCCCACGCTCGCGCGCGGCCAGGAACTCGCGGTCCAGTGTCTCGACGAGCGCGTCGCCGGTCCTCTCGACGATGACCTGGCGCGCCAGGCGCAGCGGCGCGGCGAGCGGAAGCGTCCGCAGCACGTCGTGACGCTCGGTGAGCGGCAGGTCGAGGAGCGTCCGCCCATCCCGTTCGAGGAGGTCGAACACGACGAGCGACGCGGGCAGCCGCGTGCGCATCTCCCCGGTCACATCCTTGCGCCCCAGCCGCGTCTGGAACGTGGTGAACGGCACGGCGCGGTCGCCTTCGAACGCGAGGACCTCCGCGTCAAGCACGAAGCTCCCCGGGATCGCCTGCAGCGCATCGAGCAGCTCGGGATACCGCTCGGTGACCCGGTCGAAGGTGCGCGAGTAGAGCTCGACGCGGTCGCCGGCCTTGTGCACCTGCGCGCGGACGCCGTCGTATTTGTCCTCGACGACGTACGGCGGGGGGAAACGCTGCGCCACCTCGGCGAGGTCGAGCACCGGAGTCGCGAGCATCATCCCGATGGGGCTGAAATGCGCAAGCGTCGGCTCTTCGAGGGTTCCGTGCTTCGCGCGCAGCGCGGCCTCGCCGATGTCGCCGGTGAGCATGTTCGCGCGCTCGACCGCCTCGCGCTCGCGCGCGAAGGCGTGCGCGACCGCGTCCACGAGAAGGCCCTCGCGCAGACCGATGCGCGTCTCGCCGGAGACGATCTTCACGACGTAGCGCGCCTCGCCGCCGTCGGCGCGGCATAGGAGCACGCGCACCAGCTCGCGCTTGTTGTTCGTCCCGCGCACCGCGGCGATGCCGTCGAAGGCCGCCGCGATGTCCGCGAGCGTCAGCGGCTCACCGTCGCCCGCCGAGTCTCCGATCAGGTCGTGCGCCACGTCGCCCAGGTCGGCATGGCGCTGGTAGCTCGCGGCCATGTCCTCGCCGCTCTTGCCGGAGCGCTCGAGGAGCACGTCCGAGAGCGCGCTCCAGCCGACCTTCAGCACGCGCTCGTCCTTTCGCGGGAACGGCGCGCCGGCGAACAGGCGGGTGGCGATCAGCAGGTCGCCGTCGTCGAGGCCCGCGAGGTACGCGCCGAGAAGGCGGTTCTTCTCGAGCTTCTTCGTCGTCGCGCGCACCGCGTCCGCCGCAGCGACCCAGCCCTTGAAGCGGTCGCTCATAATCCGGTTCGCCCTAAGGAGGTGCGCATGGGAATCGTCGAGATCATCATCGTCGTCCTCGTGCTGCTCTGGCTGTTCGGGTACTTCGGACGCAGCCGCCTCGGCACAGGTTCGCTCGCCAGCGGTAATGCGGTCCACACACTGCTCGTCATTGTCGTCATCCTCGTGCTGCTCCGGCTGCTCCGCATCATCTGACGCGCGCCGGATGCCCGCCTGCATCGCTCGTTAGAGTCGGGCGGTGCAGCGGGCGTCCGGAGCAGATCGCGTCTTTCGCGTGCCGTATGGCCACGAGGAGCTGGAGTTCATGCTCCAGCCCTGGTTCGATGTCGACGTCGTCGAGTCCGCGAGCGCCGAGCCCATAGGCGACCTGCCGTCCGCCACGATCCAGGCGCTCCGGCGGCCCCGCGGCTCGGCGCCGCTGGCGCAGCTCGCCCGCGAGGCGGTCGCCGGTCGGCCAGATGCCACCGCGGTCATCGCCGTCACGGATCTCACGCGCGCGTGTCCAGACGCCGTCCTCGTACCCCCGCTGCTTGATGAGCTGAACGCCGGCGGCATCGCCGACCTGCGGATCACGGTGATCGTTGCGGTGGGGCTGCATCGCGCGACGACCGACGCCGAGAAGCGCGAGAAGCTCGGCAGCGTGGTGGACCGCGTGCGCGTCGTCGATTCGGACGGCCGCGATCCAGCGGCCCTGGTCGACCTCGGACCCATACCTCCCTACGGCGTCCCCGGATCCACCCAGAAGATCGTCAAGGACGCCGACCTCGTCATCGCGACCGGCATCGTCGAGCCGCATCAGTACGCGGGCTACTCCGGCGGCCGCAAGACCATCGCGATCGGCTGCTGCGGCGAGCCGGTCATCACCGCGACCCACGGCATGCGCTTTCTCGAGGACCCCGGCGTGCGTCTCGCCAAGATCGAGGGCAACCCGTTCCATCAGACGATCGTGGAGATCGCCCGCCGCGCCGGACTGCGCTTCTGTCTGAACGTCGTCACGGATGACCGGGGGCGCGTCGTCGCTGTGGCGGCCGGCGCGCCGGATGACGTCCTTCGCGACCTCGTCGCGGTCGCGGCGCGCCTCTACACGCGACCGATCGCGAAGCAGTACGACATCGTGATCGCCGGCGTCGGCAAGCCCAAAGACGCGAACCTCTATCAGACTTCGCGCGCCGCCACGTACCTGCGCTTCGCGCCGACGCCCGTGGTGCGCGAGGGCGGGGCGATCATCATCGCCGCGCAGCTCGAGGAAGGCGCGGGTGAAGGAGCGGGGGAGCAGCGCTTCCTCGCCGCGCTCGAGCGCGCGGAGTCGCCCGCGGCGGTCGTCGAGGCGGCCCGCCAGCATTTCGCCGGCGGCGAGCAGCGCGCGGTGATGCTCGCGCTGACGCTGCAGCACTGTTTGGTGGTCATCGCGGCGTCCGAGGCCCCCGAGGTCGTGCGACTCGCGAAGCTGCGCGCCGCCGTCGACGTCGAGGAAGGACTGGACATCGCGTACGAGCACATCGGCCGACCGGCGCGCGCGAGCGTGCTGCTGGTCCCGCATGCGCTCCACACGCTCCCGGTCGTGCAGCCGCCCGTCGTCGGGTGAGCACCGTGGCATCCACGGCCGAGCGTCGCCGCCGCCCGCTCACGCGCGAGCAGCTCGATCGGCTGCGTGACGCGTTGGAGCCCGGGGCGACCGAGGTGAGCGCGAGGCCCCTGCTCGGCGGCGTCGACACCGCGACGTACGCGCTGCGCCTCGGGCGCGACAGCCTCCACCGCGAGGTCGTCGTCCGTGTCTACCAGGAGTGGGAGACGGATGCTGTCGCCGCAGCGCGCGCCGAATATGCGGTGCTGAGCGCGGTCGCCGCCGTCATCGACGCCGCGCCGCGGCCGATCCACGCCGATCCGACGGGCGCCCTCATCGGCGCGCCGCTGATCGTGATGTCGCTGCTCCCCGGCGCGCCGCTACCACCGACCGGGCACGATTCGTGGGCGACGCAGCTCGCGACCGCTCTCGCGGCGGTCCACTCGACGCCCCTCGACCGCCTGCCGCAGGCCTTCCCGCGGGAGGGCACTCCGACGGAGCGTTTGAGTCGAATGATCGAGCGCGGCGCCGATGTGCGCGATCCGCTCTGGGACACCGCCGTCCGCGCGCTCACTCCGCTCGCGGAGCGCGTACGTCCGAATCCGCCGACGCTGATCCACGGCGACTTCTGGTTCGGGAACACGCTCTGGGAGCGCGGACGCATCACCGGCATCGTAGATTGGGACGGGGCGCGCATCGCGGATCCCGCGCACGACCTCGCGATCGCGCGGAACGACCTGGCCCTGCTGGCGGGCGCGCGAGGACCCGAGATCTTTCTCGATGCGTATGAGCGGATCCGCGGGCCCGTGCAGGAGCTCGCGTTCTGGGATCTGTACAGCTGTCTCGCGCCGATCCGCTGGCTCCCGCACTGGGTCGAGGGCTACACCGAGCTTGGCTTGGACCTTCCGCTGGTGGAGGCGCGCGCGCGGCTGGAGTCGTGGGTCGAGAACGCACTCAGCCGTTTGGACCGCGCCACGTGAGTTGGCACGTGACTCGCTAGAGTCCCGACGTGGGTTGTTGTCTCATGGGGTGTCTGCGGCTCGTGTTCTTCCAGCTCTGGAAGGTGATCCTCGCGGCCCTGATCGCGTTGGTGTTCACGCGGGTCGATTCGCACGTCGAGAGCCGCTACCCCGACAGCGCTGCGGGTAAAGCCTGGCGCGCATATCGCGGACGTGGGAAGAAGAAGCTGCCGCCGGGACCGCCGGGACCGCCGGGACAGTCGCGAACTAGTTAGCCTTCGACCGGTGCCGGTCGCGATCTTCGACATGGACGGCGTGCTCTATCGGGGCAGCATCCTGCTGCCCCACGCGAAGGAGACCGTCGAACGTCTGCGTCGCGCGGGTTGGCAGGTCTTCTTCGCGACGAACAACTCGACGGCGACGCGCGACGACTACGTCCAGCGCCTCACCAAGCTGGGCCTCGGCGGCGACGCCGATCACATCGTGACGAGCGCTTACGCGACCGCGCATTACCTGGAGCGTCTGGATCCGAAGCCGGAGGACGTGTATGTCGTCGGCGCGAATGGTCTGCGCGAGGAGATCCGCGCCGTGGGCATTCCGGTGCGCGACGCGTCGTCGCTCCCTGGCGTCGATCCGCCCGGATCCGCGGCGGCCGATGGCGTCGATCCCGGTGCGATGCGCCGCTACCTGACAAGCGTCGATCTCCCGCCGCCGGCCGACACGGTCGTCGTCGGACTCGACCTTCACATGACCTACGCGAAGATCGCCGAGGCGCAGCGCTGCGTTCTCGCGGGTGCGCGTTTCATCGCCTCGAACCGCGACCGCGCGTATCCGGTCGAGGGAAGGCTCCTACCCGGTGCGGGCTCGATCGTCGCCGCGATCGAGGTCGCGAGCGGCGCGGCCGCGATCTGCATCGGAAAGCCTGAGCCGTTCCTGTTCGAAGAAGTGCTGCGCCGGGCGGGGGAGCGCCGCGCGGTCGTCATCGGCGACTCGACCGATTACGACATCGTGGCCGCGCATCGAGTGGGCGCGGTGGGTGTGCTGATCCTCACCGGATTGGCGGATGAGAGCGCGGTCGAGCACGCGCGCGGGGAGGCGGTGCCCGACCGGGTCGTCAGGTCGCTGGAGGAGCTCTTCGCGCTGCCGGAGTTCGCCGGGGTCTAGTGCGCGGTCATTCCCAGCTGACGCCGAAGAGTGCACGGCCGGGGAACAGGTCCTTCAGATCTCGGCCGGGCTTGTCCTTCCCCAGACGTTCGATCCCGATGGGCGACGCCGCGAGCGCGTCCACCGTCGTCGCGACGAGCGACAACGTCAGAAGCGCCGCGAACAGGATCGCGGTCACCGAGCGCAGTGGGGCGCGAGTCTGGGACATCACTCCCAGGTCACGCCTTCGCCCAGGAATTCCTGCACGAGGCCCAGTGGGTCCGGCAGCGCGCCGAGATCCGTCCACGCGGTCTCGCGGCCGTGTTTGGCGTCCTTCGCGAAGGCTGTGGTCGTGCTCGCGAGCAGTGACAGCACGAGCATGGCGGCGATCGTCAGGCTCTTGATCTTCTTCATGTCATCCCCCTCTACAAAGACACGCGTACCGCTTCGACGGCCTGCTGATAGACCTGCTGGTGCGGGCTCTCGGCGCCGCGCGCGGTCTTGCGCCGCTCGCCGACGACGGTCTTGATGAAGGCCTCGACCACCACCGGGTTGAACTGGGTGCCGCTGTTGGCGCGCAGCTCGCGCAGCGCGGCCTTGGCGCTCATCGCCGGGCGGTACGGGCGGCTGGCGGTCATCGCCTGGAAGGCGTCGGCGACGGCGATGATCTGGGCCGCGAGGGGGATCTTGTCGGCCCGCAGGCCCTGGGGGTACCCGGTGCCGTCGAAGCGCTCGTGGTGGCTGAGCACGATCGGCCGGATGCGCTCCAGCATCGGCACATTGGAGAGCAGGTTGGCGCCGATGACCGGGTGGGCCTTGACCTCGGCCCACTCCTGGGCGTCAAGAGCGCTGGGCTTGCGCAGCAGGTGCTCGGGCACCCCGATGGTGCCGATGTCGTGGAAGAGGGCCCCGAGCTTGATCGCGGCCAGCTCGTCATCCGAGCAGCCCAGGTGGGTGGCGACCTGCACCGCGTAGAACATGGTCTGCGCCGCGCCCTTGGCGGTGCGCGACTCCTTGGCTTCCAGAGCGCCGATCAGCGCGCCGATCACGGACAGGTGTGACTCCTCAAGACGGTCGTTGGTGCGCCGCAGCATGTCGTTGACCGACTGCAGCTCCTCGTTGCGCGCGCGGACCTCGCTGCTCTTGGCCATGTACAGCTTGAAGCTGTACCAGGCGACCGCCAGCGGCAGGGTGAACACGACGACCCCGAACACCCCGAGGGCCTGCGAGGCCAGCGCCAGGGCGGCGCCCTGCGCCGCGGTGGCCAGGAAGTTCACCGGCATCCAGCTGTAGTTGGTGCGCCAGACCTGAACGAAGCTCTGGCGCTCGCTGATCGAGATCACGAGAGCGGTGGTGGCGGTGTTCACCAGGAAGTACGCCGCGGCCGAGACCGCGACGGCGACCAGCGTGAGCGCGATGTCACCGGGCGGCACCTGGCCACCCACCAGCACGTACACGTTGCCGCCGACGAAGGCCGAGGTGGCCAGTGACCCCGCGTTGAAGAGCGCCTTGAGCAGCGGCTTGCGCCGTGGGGTGAAGGCGTTCACGCCGGCCTGGAACAGGCTGACCATGACCGCGATCTCGGTGCCGTACAGCACGTAGCTGGCGATCACCGCGGCGAAGCTGATCGAGATGGCCGAAGAGCGGAACAGGAACACCGGCATGCGCTGGGCGGCCGCCGCGAGACCGATCAGGATCGCCAGCATCAGCGGGTCGACGCCATCGAAGCTCAGCGTGCGCAGCGACTGCGCCACCGCGGCGGCGCCGAGGGCGGCGATGAAGAGGACGAACGTCGTCACGAGCTGCTTCCGATCCATCACGACCCCCTTAATCGACCGGGTCCCACGACGAGCCGGTCCCCGATTGCGCGCCGGTGGACTGCCAGGTCACGACCTCCCAGGTCACGCCCTCCCAGGTGATCCCCGCCCACGTGAACCCTTCCCATGCGACGTTCTCCCAGGTCACCGCGTCCCAGCGCACGTGCTCCCAGGTCACGCCCTCCCAGCTCGTGCCACCCGAGTCGACCCCGCCGTTGTATGCGAGGTCGCGCCAGGTGAAGCGCTGCCCGTCGATGAACCGCCGCATGTCCTTCGCGAACGCGTCGCTCACGCGGTCGGCCGAGAGGTCCTTGCCCGTGTCGCTTGACGCCACAGCGCGATACGCGTTCACCAGGCCCGCTCCAGAGTCCAGCGACGTGCTGAATGCGAGCGGAGTCGTCGTCGACTTGAGACGCTTCTTGAGCTGCGCGATCGTCAGGCTCGGATTGCGCTCAAGCATGAGCGCGATCGTCCCGGCGACGACGGGCGCCGCCATCGAAGTGCCCGAGAGCCGGTAGTAGTCGGGTGACGCCGCGCCGAAGACGCTCACCTGGCGGTCTGGGAAGAGCGAGTCGAGCTCGCTGCCCGGTGCGCGCAGGCTCACCATCTTGCGGCCGGGCGCGACGAGGTCGGGCTTGGAGAGCCGGTCGAAGAAGGTCCTGCCGCGCGACGAGAACGTGGCCATGAGGTCATCCGCGAGCAGCGCGGTGCCGTTGTCGTCGAGCGCTCCGACGGTGATCACGTACGGGTCGGTCGCCGGAG
>JBDTMY010000196.1:0-24780 GCA_039934015.1 Chloroflexota bacterium
CGAAGCCCCGCCGTTTCGCGAGCGAGGTGAGCTTGTCCGCTACATCCGGCGCGGTCACGTGACCGCGGGGCTCGGAAGCGGTGGGAGCGCGCGGATCTCGTCGAGAAGTCGCGCCGCGGTGATCTCGCGGTCGATCACGTGCTGCACGAAGAAGCGCAGGTGGTGCTCGAGCTCGATCGCGAGTGGCCCGTCGACGCGCAGCTGGGCCGCGCCGGCGAAGTCGCTCAGCAGCAGATAGCGGAGCGACTTCAACGCCCGGACGGTGAGCGTGGGTCCGCTGCTCACTCTTGCCGCGCACGGCGCGCACAGGGCGCCACCCGCGGCGGCGCTCCAGGCGTTCTGTCGCTCCTGCAGGGGCTCGCGGCACGAGACGCACTCGTACAGCTCGGGGCGGAAGCCGGCGCGATCGAGCAGATGGAGATCGAACCACCTGCAGACGAGCCCCGGCGGGTGGCCCGCCTCGAGGTGCCGGAGTGCCGTCTCGAGCAGATCGAACAGCGGCGCCGACGGTTCATGATCGAGAGTGAAGCGATCGGTGAGCTCGGCCACGTACCAGCCGGCGGCGATACGGATCAGGTCGTCGCGGATGCCCGGATAGATCGCGCGCGTTTCGGCGCCGGTGAGCACGTCGAGCTCGCGACCACGCGCGAGCTGATATGTGGCGTGCGTCAGCGGCTCCGCGTGCCCCGCCATACGGCTCGTCGCACGTCGAATGCCCTTGGCGACGACGTGAAGCTTCCCGAAGTGGCGGCTGAAGAGCACGAGAATGCGATCGGCCTCTCCGAAATCGACCGTACGAAGGACGATCGCCTCGGCGCGGTACGTGCGCGACGCCATCAAGAACGCATGCTAATCGCTCGTGAGGCTGGGTGAGCGTCCTCTACACGTATCATCGAACGGAGTGGGCACGCCGTCGTCGCAGGTACTTCTCGAGGCACGCGTGGCCTCGATCGACGAGGAGATCCGCTCGCTGCTGACGCAGCCCGAGCCGGCGCTGCAGCCGTTCTACGGGATGATGCTGTACCACCTCGGCCTCGATGCGGCCCGGCCGCGCGGCGGCAAACGCCTCCGACCGCTGCTCTGTTTGCTCGTGTTCGAGGCCCTCGCGGGCGAGCCTCAGCGTGCGCTGCCGGCGGCCGCCGCGATCGAGCTGCTGCACAACTTCACGCTCATCCATGACGACATCGAAGATCAGGATCCGGCCCGTCACCACCGGCCCACCGTCTGGTCCGTCTGGGGCGTCCCGCAGGCCATCAACGCCGGGGACGGCATGTACGCGGTGTCGCGCTTGGCGGTGCAGCGCCTACGCAAGCTCGGGTTTCCCCCGGAGCGCATCCTCGACTTCGCGAGCCTGATGGACCAGACCTGCGTCCGGGTGTGCGAGGGCCAGTTCCTCGACATCAGCTTCGAAACACGCACCGACGTGACGGCCGACCGTTACCGCGTCATGGCGGCGCGCAAGACCGGGGCGCTGTTCGCGGCGTCGGCGCAGAGCGCCGCCGTGCTCGCGAGCGACGATCCCGCGGTGCGCGAGCAGCTCGCGCGATTCGGCGAGGAGTTCGGCCATGCCTTCCAGGCCCACGACGACCTCCTCGGGATCTGGGCCTCGACCGAGCGCACCGGCAAGGTCGAGATGAATGACCTGGTGAAGCGGAAGAAGACCTTGCCGGTCGTCCTCGCGTTCGAGCGCGCGTCGCCGCGTGTCCGGGCGCAGCTGGACGAGCTCTTCGCGCCGCAGGCGCCGCTTTCGGCGGAGAACGTCGACCGCATCCGCGCGATCCTCGATGATCTCGGAGTGCGCGCCCTGCTCGAGCGCGAGATCGAGGCGCACCGCAGTCGAGCACTGCATCTCTTGCACGGGGTGACTGCGGGCATCGAGCCGCTGCGGCTGCTCGATCACCTCGTCGCCAACGCCACCGGCGCGGCGGACGAACCGGCGGCGGCGGGGACGCTCTCCGCCTAAGATTCCCGCGAATGGCGGACCGCGACCGACGGGGAAATGCGCCCGGCGACCTCATCCTCGAGCCGAGCGAGCGCGTCCTCATGGCGACACGACCGCTCTTCCTCTGGGAGCTCTTCGTCCTGCTCGAGATCCTGTTCGTCATCGGGGCGCTCTACGCGTCCGGACAGCGGCAGGACGTGCTCGCCGGCGTGCTGGTGATCGCAGCGCTCGTGCTCCTGGTGTGGCTGCTGTTCCGCTGGATCCCCTGGAGCCGGCGCTGGTACGTCCTCACCGACCGGCGCGTCATCGCGCGGTGGGGCGTCTTCAACCGCAATCAATCGGCGCTCCTTCTCGACCGCGTGCAGGACGCGAGCCTCGCGCGGCCGTTCCCGCTCTCGCTGATCCGCGACTACGGCGTCCTGCATCTCGAGTCGGCGGGCGAGCACTCGCAGGAGCGGATCTCCAGCGGGCTGACGAACCTCTCGATGACGAACGCCACGGCGTTCTACCGCGCGCTCACGGACGCGCAAACGCCGACATAGCCGAGCCGTCCCGCCGGATCGCGATCGCTGAGCTCAGCGGGCCGCTACGCGACCGCGTAGATGAGCTTCGCCACCGTTGGGATCCGCGGACGGCCGCCACGGTCGAGTCACACGTGACGGTCATCGATGAGCCGGCCGACGTGGAGCGGCTGACCACGGTGGCGGGCGCGATGCCTCCGCTCCGGCTTCGCATCTCGCGATCGGCGCGCTGGATCAAGCCGGATCCCGGCATCTTTCTCGTCGTCGACGATGCACTCGGCGACCTCAGACGGTTCCGCGAGGCGGTGCTCGGCGCCGAGCGCGCCACGTATCGCCCGCACGTCACGCTTCTGCATCGCGACAGCATCGGCAGCCCGGAGCAGGCCGATGAAGCGTGGGCGTCGCTGGGCGATCTCAACCTGGACCAGGAGCTGGTGGTCGCGGAGCTCGTCGTCTACGACCTGCTCGACGGAGTGTGGCGGGAGGTCGCGCGACCGCGTTTCGCCGCCTAGCGCAGATTCCCCGGAAGAAATGGGTCCGGCAACAGCGCGCCCAGCGTGGTGACCTTTCGTTTTCCGCCCGCCGTCGCGAGGATCACACGCATGTCCGGGGAGAACTCGGCGAGCACCTGACGGCACGCGCCGCACGGCGTGGGTAGGCGCTCGTCGTCGATGACGATCGCTATCGCGTCGAAGCCGGCGTCGCCCGCGTTCACCGCGGCGAATGCCGCGGTCCGCTCGGCGCAGACGGTCAGGCCATACGACGCGTTCTCGACGTTGGCTCCGCTGTGCACCTTGTTGCGCTTGGTCCGGATGGCCGCGCCGACCTTGTACTTCGAGTACGGAGCGTGCGCGCGCTGTCGCGCGAGCGAAGCGACGCGGACGAGCTCCTCGTCGCCCGGACCGATCTCGCTCATGCCGGCTCGGGACTGGGCTGAAGCCGCGTGACGCGGACGCGTCGGATGCGCTTGCCTTCGATCGTCTCGACGACGAAGCGCGCGCCGGCCGCCTCGAACGACTCGCCCTGCCGCGGGAAGCGCCCGAGCTGCGCCGTGACGAAGCCACCGAGCGTGTCGTAGGCCTCGGTCGGCGCGACCTCCAGCGCGAACGTCTCGCGCACGTCCTCGAACGGGATGCGCGCGTCCATCAGTGCCTCGTTCTCCGACACCGGGAGGACGAGCTCGTGCTCGACGTCGTACTCGTCACGGATCTCGCCGACAATCTCCTCGACCAGGTCTTCGATCGTCACGAGCCCGGCCGTGCCGCCGTACTCGTCCACCACGATCGCGATGTGGACCTTGCCCTTCTGCATCTCGCGCAGCAGCGCGTCGACCTTCTTGGTCTCAGGGACGAAGACGGCGGGGCGGAGGAACTGCCGCAGCTCGAGCTGGCGGTCGCCGCGCGCGATGCGCCGGAACACGTCCTTCACGTACAGGGTCCCGATGATGTTGTCGGCCGATCCCTCAAAGACGGGGATGCGCGAGTGGCCGACCGTCGTGATCCGGTCGAGCAGCTCCTGTGCGGTGGTGTTCACATCGAGACCGACGATGTCGGTCCGTGGCACCATCACGTCGGCGACGGTCTTCTCTCCCATCTCGAAGATCGAGCTGATCATCTCCTGCTCCTTGCGCTCGAGGACGCCCTGCGCCTGGCCCGTCTCGATCAACGCCCGGATCTGGTCCTCCGTCACGACGCCCGGCTGCGGCGCGGTCCCGCCGAACGGGCGGACGATGACCTGCGTCACCCGGAACAGCACGGTGACGATCGGGCGCGTCAGCCAGGTGATGAGCTCGAGCGGAAAGGCGAGCAGCAGCAGCGTGCCCCGAGCGTGGCGTGCGGCGATGGCGCGCGGGACGAACAGGCCGAAGAGGACCGCGACCAGCGACAGCACCGCGACCGTGACCGCGACGGCGCTCACGTCCGTGAACACCGCAGTCGTGTCGATCCTCAGGAAGAACGCGAGCAGCGACGACAGTCGCGGGGCGATGAAGGCGGCGGCGATGCCTGCGTAGGTGAAGACGATGAGGAACTCGGCCACCTGGATCGCGGCGAGGTAGTACCCGGCGCGACGGCCGATCGCGCCCGCGCGCCTTCCGCGCCGTCCGCGCACGTCGAGCTCGTCCACGACACCGGGTCGCCGCACGATGCTGATCGCGGCCTCGCTGGCGGAGAGCACCGCGAGCAGGACGACGAGCACGAGCTCGAGCAGGAGCAGCTGCCAGGCGATCGCATCCATCAGCTCGGCTTGTCCTTCCGCTCGGTCTGCTTCCGGATGCGCGCCGGGACGCCGACGGCGAGCATGTCGTCCGGAACGTCCTTGGTCACGACCGATCCAGCGCCGGTGACGGCGCGGGCGCCGACCTTGATCGGCGCGCGGAGCAGCGTGTCGGAGCCGATGAACGCGTCGTCCCCGATCTCCGTCCGATGCTTGCGCACGCCGTCGTAGTTGAGCGTGATGACGCCGGCGCTCACGTTCACGCGCTGCCCGACCTGAGCGTCGCCGACGTACGAGAAGTGATGCATCTTGGTGCCCTGGCCGAGGCGTGAGTTCTTGACCTCGCCGAAGTTCCCCATCTCGACGCCCTTTTCGAGGTACGCGCCGGGACGGAGGTGCGAGTACGGCCCGATGCGCACGTCGTCCTCGAGCGTCGCGCCCTCGAGCACCGACGCCTCGACCCGGCAGCGCTCGCCGATCTGCGTGTCGCGCACGATCGCGTACGGGCCGATCCGGGTCTGCGCGCCGATCCGCGTGCGCCCCTCGAGCACGGAGCCACGCTCGATCACCGCGTCGGGCGCGATCTCGACATCGTGGTCGACGACCGTCGAGCCGGGATCGTGGAAGGTCACGCCCGCCAGCATGTGCCGCTCGCGGATGCGGCGGCGCAGCGCGTCCTCCGCGGCGGCGAGCTCGACGCGCGTGTTCACGCCCATGCCTTCGGCCGGATCGTCGGTGCAGTGGGCGGCGACGCGCGCCCCGTCCGCGACCGCGAGCGCGACGAGGTCGGTGAGGAACACCTCCCCGGTCTGGTTGGCATGCAGGCGCGGCACCGCCTTGCGCAGCCACGCGAGATCCACGGCATACGCACCGAGGTTCGACTCGGGCAGGCGCTTCTCCTCGGCGGTCGCGAGGCGCGCCTCGACGATGCGCGCGACGTCGCCGTTCGCCTCCCGCACCACCCGCCCGTACGCGTTGGCGGTGCCGACCAGGCCGGAGAGGAGCGCGAGGGGCGCACCGCGGCTGGCGCGGAGCTCGGCGAGGGCGCGGAGCGTGCTTGCCTGAAGCAGCGGTGTGTCTCCGTACACGATGAACGCCTCGCCCGAGGCGTCGGGGATCGCGCCCAAGGCCACGCGCACGGCGTCGCCGGTGCCACGTGGTGGGTCCTGCATCGCGACGACGCCGCCGTCACCGACGATCGCTCGCGCGGGCTCGCTCTCCTTCGAAAGCACCACGACGGGGCGCGCGCCGGCGCTACGGACGGCGCCGAGGACGTGCGAAAGGAGCGGCTTTCCGGCGACGAGATGCAGGACCTTGGGGACCTGCGACCGCATCCGCGTGCCGAGACCCGCCGCGAGCACGATGCCCGGCGGACCCGCGGTCACAGGGATTGGCGGGTCAGGCGGGTTGGGGCGCCAGGGATCGAACCTGGGATCGGGGATTCAAAGTCCCCTGCCTTACCACTTGGCCACGCCCCAGCGGACACGGCCAAAGGATATTCGGGACTAGCTGCGGTCGCCGGTGTTCTCGTCGTTTACGGGCTGTTTGCCACGCCGGATGAGCTCCGCGACACGCCGTCCGCCCTTGCGTCCGAGCTGCGCGTAGCCCTCGCTGCCGAGCTGCGTCTTTCGCGCCTCTCCGCCCTTGCGTCCGAGATCCGCGTAGCCCTTCGATCCGAGCTGTGTCTTGCGCGCTTCGCCGCCTTTGCGCCCGAGCTTCGCGTAGCCCTCGGTGCCGAGCTGACCTTTGCGCGCCTGGCCACCACGCTTGCCGATCTCCCGATAGAAGGACGCCCCGTGCTTGCCGGCCGTCGAGGTCCCGCCCTTCTGGCCCGCCTGGCGCACGGTCATGTCTCCGCGTTTGTCGTCCATACGTCCACGTTAAGGGGACAGCCCTCGCTCGCCCGGTTTGGTGACCCTAGCCAGCGATCGTGTGTGGGTGTGCCGCGAGGCCGGTCCGGCGCAGCTTTCGCGCGATCCGCAGCGCATCGCGCCAGTCGTCGCCAACGGCGAAAAGCGTCGGTCCGCTGCCGGTGAGCGCGAGCTCGATGCCGTGTTCGGCCGCGCGCGAACGAGCGTCGGCGATGTCCGGGCAGAGACGCTCGGCGGGGGCGAGGAGATCGTTCCTCGCGTTCTCGCGCAGCAGCCGCGGGGTCACAGCCCGGCGCGCGAAAGCATCGCGCAGCGCATCGACCGCGGCCGCCGCGCCGCGATCCTCGCTCCGCAGCGCGGCGAAGACGTCCTGCGTCGATAGACGCGCACGCGACCGGACGATGACGATGTGCGTCGCTACGGGATCGGGCAGCGGATCGACACGCTCGCCGCGGCCGCCGACGAAGGCCGCGCGCGCGCCGCTCGCGAAGAAGGGCACATCGGATCCGACGCTGGCCGCCAGTGCGACGAGATCGATGTCGTCGCGTTGCCAGATCGTCGCGAGCGCGCGCAACACCGCACCCGCATCGCTCGATCCCCCACCCAGACCCGCGGCCACCGGCACCCGCTTGCGGATCCGCACGCACGCCGTTGCCTCGCGACCGGCCGCCGCGGCCATCGCGCGCACGGCGCGGCTCGCGAGGTCGTCACCTCGCGGCGCCCCGACATCCGGTGTGATCCGCACCTCGAGCTCCCGGCTCGCCGCCACGCGAACGCGGTCGGCGAGGTCGATCGTCGCGAACACACTGCGCAGCTCGTGGTACCCGTCATCGCGTCTTCCGTCGACCGCGAGCGCGAGGTTGATCTTCGCCGGCGCAAGGAGAGCGACCGCGCGTGTCACGGACGCGCCGACGCGGGATCCGTGGGCACGTCCAGGGCGCGCGCCAGCGCGACCCACTCGCCCAGCGTGAGCTCCTCTGCACGGCGGGTCGGCTCGATCCCGCAGGCGCGGAGCGCCGCCTCCGCCCGGTCCGGGGCGACGGCCGCCTCGTGTCCGAGCGCCCCGCGGAGCTGCTTGCGGCGGTGACGGAACACGTCGCTCACGAACCGCAGGAACGCGTACCGCTCGAGCGGTGCGAACGCCGGGCGTGCGCGCGTCCGCAGCGCGACCACGGCCGAGCTTACCTTCGGCGCGGGCCGGAACGCGCTCGGCGGCACGCGGCGGACGATCGCCGCGTCGGCGAACGACTGCACGAACACCGAGAGGTAGCCGCGCTCCTTGCCCGAAGCCGCTGTCGCGACCATGCGGCGAGCGACCTCCTCCTGGACAAGGAGCACGATCAGCGGGGGCCGACGATCGTCCCCGATAAAGCGCTCGAGGAGCGGTGTGGTGATCTGGTAGGGCACGTTCGCGACGATGCGCGTCGGCGGCCGCTCCCCGACGGCGAACAGGTCGACGTCCAGCGCGTCGGCGCGCACGATCCGCACGTTGTCGTGGCCGCCCAGGGTCTCGCGGAGGACCACGACCATGCGCTCGTCGATCTCGACGGCGGTCACGGAACGCGCGCGCTCGGCCAGACGCGCGGTGAGAACACCTGGGCCGGGTCCCACCTCGAGGACGTCGTCCTCGGTCGACAGCTCGGCGGCCGCGACGATGGCGTCCAGAACGCCACGATCGACGAGGAACCGCTGACCCAGGGAGGTCGCGGCACGCACGCCGTGCCGCCGCAGAACGGTCTTCAGGTCGCGCGGGTCGGCGATGTCCATCGCCGCGAAGATTAGTGGGCTATTTGCAGGTCCATTGGCCGGCCTGCCCGATCGAGAACATGTAGGCGGCCGTGTTCGCGCTGGCAACGGCATCGAACACGCTCGCGCCGCTGTAGCCCGCGCGGACACTGTTCGCGGCCCAGGTGCGCGGCATGAACTGGAAGAGTCCCGAGGCACCCGACGCGTTGTACGCCGACGGGTTGTAACGGCTTTCGCACCAGGCGACGCGCAGGAGCTGCGTTGGATCTGCGCCCCAGCGCGCGGCGGCGGCGCGGATGATGGCCTCGATGTCGCCGGGCGCTGCCGCCGGCACGGCCGGCTTCGTGCCGACGCGTCGGACCTCCGCGACCGGTGTCACGATCTCCAGGCTGCCGACCAGCGTCCGCCCCGCTTCCACGCCGTCCAGGGTCTCGACCCGATACGTGTTGTCGGCAAGCCCCGCGATGCCGGGGGTGGCGACGACGACCCGCCCGGCGGGAAGCGTCGCGTCCAGGCGCGTCTCGACCGTGAACGCCAGCGGCTCGCGCGCCACGACTTCATGGGTCGCCACGCGTGTGAGGCGGATGATGTCGCCGGCGCTGACGAAGGCGTCGGGCGCGCTGGAGAGGCGGTCCTGGGGACCGACCTCGACGCCGTTCACCGCGAGCGCCTCGGCCACCGTAGCCGCTCTCGGGGCCCGCATCGGCGTTAGCCCGGTCGCGTCGAGGAGCGCGAGCGGGACGCTCGGCGCGCCAAGGCGGAGGAGCTCCGGATCGGGCAGCGGGATCAGGCGCGGAAGCGATCGCGACAGCGGCGCGGCACGGCCGACCAGAGTCGCGGGCGCACCGGCCCCGCTGGGCGCGCTCGAGGCGTTCGCGGCCAGCGCCCAAGAGGCGACGAAAGCGACGAGCGTGAGCAGCGTGAGCGACGCGACGCGACGAAGCTCAGCCACAGGTATTTGTTGCAACTCCCCACCCTTCACCCCTTTACTTCGGGCATGGCGAAGCCCTAGGTGTACTAAGGGGGAACGCAGAAAATCCTAGCAGAGGGTCCGGTCCGGTGGTTTAGGGGCCCGCCAGCCTGTTTAGGGGGCGAGTTGGACGATTAGCGGGCGCGCGGCGCCTTCCAGCCGAGGCCCTCCAGATGCGCGCGAACGGCGGGACCGGTGTCGGTCCGGCCCAGGGCCGCGTCCACAAAAGCGTTCACGTAGCCGATCTTGTCGCCGCAGTCGTAGCGCTGTCCTTTGAGCTCGACCGCCCAGACCGGCGCGCCCTGCCGGGCGAGCTCCGCGACGGCGTCGGTGAGCCAGACCTCCCCGCCCCGGCCGGGCGGCTGCTTCGCCAGGACATCGAAGATCTCCGGCTCGAGGACGTAGCCGTGGACTGCCGCGAGGTCGCTCGGCGCGTCCTCGGGCGCCGGCTTTTCCACGATGCCGATGACGCGCCGGGTCTCCTTGTCCACTTCGGTACCGGCGACGACGCCGTAGCGGCTGATGTCCTTCTTCCCCACCCTGATGCAGCCGACGACGCTGCCGCCACCCAGGCGCTCGCGCGCCTTGATGAGCTGCATCAGCGCGGGCTCCTCGCCGAGCATGATGTCGTCGCCCCACAGCATCGCGAAGGGCTCGTCGCCGATCAGCGGCCGCGCCTGCAGGACGGCGTCCCCATTCCCTTTTGGCTCGGCCTGCAGGACGGACTTCACCTGCGCCAGGCGCTCGGCCCGCTTCAACAGCGCGATGTCCTCCGTCCGCATGTCGGCGGCCAGCCGCGCCTCGATCCGGGGATTCGGCTTGAAGTACGACTCGATCCATTCCTTGCCGGGCCCGACGACGAGAACGACCCGCTCGATGCCCGACTCGGTCATCTCGGTCACGACGATCTCGATCACCGGCGTGTCGACCACCGGGATCAGCTCCTTCGGCACCGCGCGACTGATCGGCAGGAACCGCGTCCCGAGCCCGCCGGCGGGGATCACGCCGTATCTGACCGGCCGGAGGGCCGGCCCCTGGGCGCTGGAGCCCGGCGTCATCGACGCTCGACCGACACGCTGAACGGGACGGGCTGTGTCGTTCGCACCGCGAACCCTGTGACGGCGAGGAGCGGAGGGCGCCGGTCGGCCGAGGTGTCCACGTCGAGATCGAGGATCCCGCCGTCGACGCTGCGCCGGTCCACCGAAGTGCCGCTACCGGTGAAGCGCAGGAGCTGCACGACGAACCGCTGCGCGACGAGATTCGTCGAGCGCACGAAGCCGTTGGCCGTCCAGCCGTTGTCGCTCTCGGCGTCGTCGTTCAGCAGCCCGGTGATCACGATGTCGTCGATCGCCAGCCCGTGGAGGTTGAGCGCCGCGTCGGTCACGTACTCGAAACGGAGCTGGATCTCCTTGCCCGCGTACGGCGTGAGGTCCACTTCCTGTTGGGTCCACGCCGGGGCCCGGCCACCGCCCGACAGATCGGTGTAGCCGCTCCCCAGGTTGTTCCCGTTCGGATCGTCCCTGGTGGTGCCGGGCGCCGCGAGCGTCGTCCAGCGCGCGCCGCCGTCCGTCGAGACCGCGACGTACGCGTAGTCGTAGTCCTTCTCGATCTCGTACCACGTCCAGTACGAAAGCTTTGGCGCCGTCGCGCTGCGGAGATCGACCGTCCGTGTGAGCGTGCTGTCCATGTCGTCGGCACGGTCCGACCACCACATGGCCTTGCCGGAATGCGGATCGGTCGGCAGGAGCCTCGTCTGGCGCGCGCCGTCAAAGTGGACCTTCATCGTCGCGCGCGGCAGCTCGATGTAGCGCGTCGCGTATTCATGCGTGCTCGAGCTCACGGTATTGCCGAGCGTCACGCGGTCCTGATCCGTCGCTCCCGCTGGCGTCCGCGCCGCGAGGCCATTCGGATAGCTGTACTTCGCTTCGGCCGACGAACCGATGAAGGCGTTGGCCGCCGCGAAGTCGGCGAAGAGCTCCTCGATACCGCGCTGCCCTCGTGAGCGCAGCACGGCGTCGAGATCCGCGGGCGTGTCGATGCCCTTCGCCATGAAGGCGTTGATGAGATCGTCGCCGCCGGCCTGCTGGCGCGCGAACTCGAGGAAGAGGTACGCGAGCCCGTAATGCGCCTGCGATTGCTCGAGCTCGGGCCAGTCGTTCAGCTGCGTGTCCGGCAGCTGCAGAAAGGTCTGCGCGTGCGAGACGGGGAACCCGTTCGCCTGCTCGCACAGCTGCGCCTGCCCTTCGTTGAACCACACCTGTGAGCGCTTGCGCTTCCCGTACTGGATCATGTGACAGAACTCGTGCGCCACGACGGAGCTCAGGTAGGTCGTCCCGGGGCGCGCGGCGAGCGAGTTGATGTAGACCGTCTCGCGCTCCGATGAGAACTCGTTCACCCAGAGCGGGAGCTCGTCCGACGAGTTGAAGTAACCGGCCGCCGCGCCGGGGATCCGCACGAGGAGGATGTTGATGCGCGGGTCGGAGTCGACGCCCGGCGTCCATTCCTCGCCATAGAGCCTCCGGGTGGTGGGGTACACCTTCGTCTCGAACGCGGTGGCGCTCACGCGCAGCTGCTCGAGGTCGAACTGCACGTCGTTCTGCACCCACCACTTCGCGTGATCGGTGATCACGCGCAGCGTCGCCGTGATCTTCGTCGGCTTCTTCGCCGCGAAGTCGTAGGTCCAGTACGGGACCTCTGTGCCGACTCCTTCGACCGGCGGTGTTGCGCGCACTGGCTGGAATTCCCCGGCCGGCTGGCCGTCGCGGCCGCGCATGCGACGCGTCAGGTCGAAGATGTTGACCTCGGGCAGCGGCTTGGCCAGGAGCGCGGCGCTCATGTCCGCGGCGACCGGCGCCGAGCTGGCGGTCGCGGTCCCGCTCGCCGGCGCCGTTGCGCTCGCGGCGGGCGACGGGGAGCGGTCGACGGTCGCCTGCGGCGGGATGCAGGCACCAACGACAAGGACCGCGGCCAGCAAGAAGGCAGCGCGGCGCAGCGCGATCACCGGCGGCGGTAGCCGTCGGCGAGCGTGCGCACCGCGACGACACGCCCGCCTCGGTGGTAGCGCCGTGGCACGCGGCGCCGAATACCGGTCACGATCTCGTAGCTGATCGTGCCCGCCGCTTCGGCCAGATCGTCCGCCGTCTGCCGCGCGCCCGCCTGAGTGCCGATCATCACCACCTCGTCGCCTTCCTTCGTCGCGGGAAGCCCAGTCACGTCAAGCATGACGAGGTCCATGGCGACGCGCCCGGCGAACGGCAGTGCCTGCCCTCCGACAAGGACCCGGCCGCGCCGGCCGAGCAGACGCGGGAGCCCGTCGCCGTATCCCACCGGCACGGTCGCGATCCGCCCGTCTCGCGGCAGCCGGTACTCCAGGCCGTAGGAGACGCCGGTCCCCTTGGGCACCGCCGTGACGCGATGGACCCGCGAGCGCCACTCGAGCACCGGTCGAAGGGCGAGTGCACTCTCCAGATGATGTGCGGTGTGCAGACCGTAGAGTGAAACGCCCGGACGGATCGCGGTGCAGCCCGGGATCGGGCCGAACGCCGCAACGCCTCCGCTCGCCGCGGCGTGCACGAACCGCGGCAAGTCCGACACGTCGCGCAGCACGTCGGCGAAACGCGCGAGCTGCTCCCGGTCCCCGGTCACGTCCGGCTCATCCGCCGTCGCAAGATGCGTGAACAACCCCTCCACGTCGAGGTGACGCAGCTCGCGGATCGCCCTGAGGCGCGCGGGCGCTTCGGCGAACGGCGCTCCGAGGCGCGTGAGGCCCGTGTCCACCTTGAGGTGCACCCGCGCCGTCCGACCCGCGGCCGCCGCGGCGTCGTCGATGAGGCGTGCACGTGCCACGTCCCAGACGACCAGTGCGCAGTCCGCCGCGACCGCGGCGTCCGCCTCAGCGCGGTCTGACGCGCTCGAGAGAACGAGCACCGGCGCGACGATGCCGGCGCGGCGCAGCACCAGCGCCTCTTCGACGGTGAATACCGCGAGCATCGCCGCGCCCGCGTCGACCAGCGCCTCCGCGACAGCCTCCGCGCCGTGCCCATAGGCATCGTCCTTGACCACCGCGATGACCTCGGCGCCGCCACGTCCCCGCAGCGCGGCGAAGTTCGACGCGAGCGCGTCGAGGTCCACGTCGACGACGGTCGACCGGAGCGGAGCCGAGAGACTCATGTGGAGAGGATCTCGCGCAGCGCGCGTGGCATCGCGTCGATGATGTCCGTCGCGAGCGCGCCGGACTCGCCGATCTCCGAGGCGAGCAGCGCGCCAGCCCGGCCATGGATCCAGACCGCGGCCGCGGCGGCGGCGACCGGCGTGAGACCGCGCGCGAGGAACGCGGCGACCGCGCCGCCCAGCGCGTCACCGGACCCGCCGACACCCAGGGTCGGATTCGGGGCGTCGTGGACGTAGGTGCGCTTTCCGTCGCTCACGATCGTGACCGCGCCCTTTAGCACCAAGACGGCGTTCCAGGTGGCCGCGTAGCGCTCCGCGAACGCGACGCGCGCGGCGCCGGTCGGAACGACCCGTCCGGCGAGCCGCGCCGCCTCGCCGTCGTGCGGTGTCAGCACCGTGGCCTTTGGCAGCGCCGCCGTCCATTCCTCCGTACGCGCGAGCGCGTTGAGTCCGTCCGCGTCGATCACCGTGCCGATGGTCTTCGCATTACGAAGCAGCGCGATGACGAAGTCGTCGGTGCCGGACGCGTGCGCCAGCCCCGGGCCGATGAGCATGGCGCGGATCTTGTCGCCGAAGATCGGAGTGACCTGGGCGGCGGCGCCCGTGGCGATGATCCCGGGCTGCGCCTCGGCCAGGGGAAAGAAGGTGACGTTCGGATCCTGGCCGGCGACCATCTCGACCACCGAGCGCGCCGCCGCGACGGTGACCACGCCCGCGCCGCAGCGTGCCGCGGCGCGCGCGGCGAGCATCACCGCTCCGGGATAGCGATGCGATCCGCCGACGATCAGCACGCGCCCGCGCGCTTCCTTGCCGGCATCAGGCGGCAGCGGTCGTAGGGACGCGCGAACGATCCGCGCGTCGAGCGCCTGGCTCGGGGCCGTCAGCGCACGCCCACCGCGACCGCGACCGCGAGATCGCGGATGTGGGAGATGCTCACGGTGAGCGGCTCGGCGAGGCCGAGCACGCGCCGCCGCTGCTCGGCGCGCCCATGGAGCGTCACCGTGGGCTGTCCGTAGGGCGTGCGGCGGATCTCGATCTCGCGCCACCCGACGCCGCGCACGCCGAGCCCGAGGACCTTTGACACGGCTTCTTTCGCCGCCCAGCGGCCCGCGAGGTGCAACACGTTGCGCCGGCAATACATCCGCTCCCACTCCGTGTACACACGCTGCAGGAACCGCGTGTCGTGCTTCTCGAGCACGGCGCGGATGCGGTGCGTCTCGATGATGTCGATGCCCACCTCGGTGGCGACGGACGTCACTCGACCGTGACGCTCTTGGCGAGGTTGCGCGGCTGGTCGACGTCGTTGCCGCGGCGATCGGCGATGTGGTACGCGAGGAGCTGCAGCGGGATGATCGCGAGCACCGGCTCGAGCAGCTCCTCCGTCTTGGGGATGCGGATGATCTCCTCCGCCTTGCCGGTGATCTCCGTGTCGTCGTCGTTCGCGACGGCGATAAGCACGCCGGCGCGCGCGCGGACCTCCTCCATGTTCGACCGCATCTTCTTGTAGACGGAGTCTTTCAGCGCGATGGCCACGACTGGCAGGTCCTCGTCGATGAGGGCGTTGGTCCCATGTTTCATCTCGCCGGCGGCCGTGCCTTCGGCGTGGATGTACGACAGCTCCTTCAGCTTGAGCGCGCCCTCGAGCGCGGTCGGGTAGTTCACACCACGTCCCAGGAATAGGAAATTGCGCGCCGCGTGGAAGCGGTGAGCGAGCGCGCGCACCTTGGGCTCCTCGCGGAGCACCGCGTCTACGAGCGTGGGCAGGTGGAACGCTTCCGCGAGGAGATGGCGCGACCGGTCGGCGTCGATGGTGCCGCGCCGCTGCGCCAGGTAGATCGCGAAGAGGTAGAGATCGACCAGCATCGCGGTGTACGCCTTGGTCGACGCGACCGCGATCTCCGGCCCGGTGTGGAGGTAGATGACGTCGTCCGAGACGCGGCTGGCCTCGCTACCCATCACGTTCACGATGCTCAGCAGGCGAGCGCCTCGCTTGCGCGCCTCCTCCATCGCGGCGAGCGTGTCAGCGGTCTCGCCGGACTGGCTCATAGACACCAGGAGCTGCCCCTTGGTCACCATCGGCTCGCGGTAGCGGTACTCGCTGGGGATGTCGATGTCACACGGGACGCGCGCCAGACGCTCGATGAGGATCTTCCCCACGAGCGCGGCGTGACCGGCCGTGCCGCAGCCGACCAGGGTGATGCGCGGCAGGTCGCGGACGTACTCGTCGGTCAGCCGCACATCCTTGTCGAAGATGACTTTCCCTGTGGTGCGCTCGACACGTCCGAGGAGCGTGTCGTTGATGGCGCGTGGCTGCTCGTGGATCTCCTTGAGCATGAAGTGCTTGTAGCCGGACTTCGCGGCGGCCACGGCGTCCCAGGTCACGGTCTGCGGCGTCTTCGTGACCGCGGTCCCATCGACGCGGAAGAACTTGGCGCCGTCCTTCGTTACGACGGCGACGTCGCCGGCCTCGAGGAAGACGACCTTCCGCGTGTGCTCGAGCAGCGCCGGCATGTCCGACGCGATGAAGTTCTCACCGTCACCGAGGCCGACGATCACACCACCCGCGCTCGCGATGCGGGCTGCGACGATCTTGCCCGGGTCCCGCGACGACAGGAATGCCAGCGCCGCGGCACCTTCGAGCTGCGGCAGCACGGCGAGCGCCGCGACGTCGAGCGTGCTCCCTTTTGCGAGCTCCTCTTCGAGGAGATGCACGGCGACCTCGGTGTCCGTCTCGCTCGTGAATTTGTGCCCGCGTTCGACGAGCGGACCCTTGAGCTCTTCGAAGTTCTCGATGATGCCGTTGTGGATCACCGCGGTCACTCCACCGCAGTCGACGTGCGGGTGCGCGTTCTGCTCGTTGGGGCGACCGTGCGTGGCCCACCTCGTGTGCCCGATCCCCGTCTGGCCCGTCGATGGATGCGACGACACGACCGCGGCAAGATTGTCGAGCTTGCCCTCCGCGCGCATCACCTCGAGCGCGCCGTTCTGTTGCACCGCGACGCCGGCCGAGTCGTATCCCCGGTACTCCAGCTTGCGCAGGCCACCCATCAAAAGGGGCAACGCCGCGCGCGGACCAACGTACCCGACGATCCCGCACATCTAGACGAGCTCCTTCTGCGCGACTTCGGCCAGACGCGCCGCGGTCGACGATGCGACGGCGGCGTCCCGTGCCTCCACGGTGATCCGCAGCACGGGCTCGGTCCCGGATGGCCTTACCAGCAGCCTACCGGTCGTCCCCAACGCGTCCGTCGCCGCGCTCACCGCCGCGACGAACGCGGGACTCGATTCCCACTGCGCGCGACGCGCGGCCCTCACGTTCAGCGTGACCTGCGGCCAGCGTTCCATGTCGGCGGCCAGCTCTGCGAGCGGTCGCCCCTCCGCTCGGATGAGGTGCATCACCTCGAGGGCCGTGAGGATCCCGTCGCCGGTGGTGTGGTAGTTGCGGAAGATCACATGACCCGACGGCTCGCCGCCGAAGAGCGCGCCGGTCCGCTGCATCTCCTCCCAGACGTAGCGGTCGCCGACCTTCGTGCGCGCCAGACGGATGCCGTCACGCGCGAGGGTCGCCTCGAGGCCGCCGTTCGACATGACCGTGCCGACAACGACCTTCGGCTCCAGCTTCCCGTGCCGAGCGAAGTGCCGGGCGGCGAGCGCCAGCACGAAGTCGCCGTCGTGCACCTCACCGCGCGCGTCGACGGTCATGACGCGGTCGCCGTCGCCGTCGAATGCGAATCCGATGTCGGCCTTGCGGTCGACGACCGCGCGCTGGAGCGCCTCGGGCTGCGTCGCGCCGCAGCCGGCATTGATGTTCGCTCCATCGGGCGTGTCGAAGAGCGTGAGCACCTCCGCGCCCGTCTGCGCGAACACCGACGGCGCGACGCGGTAGGCCGCGCCATTCGCGCAGTCGAGCACCACGCGCGCTCCCTCGAGCTTCGGAGCGAGCGCCACGAGGAAGTCCTCGTATACCTTCACCAGTCCGCGGGAATCCCCGACCAGTCCGATGCCGCCCTCCGTCGGTCGCGGGAGCATGTCGTCGCCGGTCATCGCGGCCTCGATCCGATCCTCGGTCGCGTCCGGCAGCTTCAGGCCACCGTGGTCGAAGAACTTGATCCCGTTGTCCGGCGCCGGGTTGTGCGACGCGCTGATCACCGCGCCCGCGACGAAGTCGCCGGTGCGCGCGAGGTACGCCAGGCCGGGCGTCGGGATGTGGCCCACGAGACGGACCTCCATGCCCACCGAGCACAGTCCCGCCGCGAGCGCGCTTTCGAGCATGCGCCCGCTCCGGCGCGTATCGCGACCGACGACCACCCGGTGCCCGGGTCCGCCGAGCACGTGGCCGGCGGCCCGCCCGAGGCGGAGGGCGAGCTCCGGCGTGAGGTCTTTGTTCGCGACCCCGCGTATGCCGTCGGTGCCAAAGAGACGAGGTGGAGTCATCTCGTGCGTATGGTGAGCGTCACCCGCGTCGGCTGAACGGTCTGCACGCTCACACCAGAGGGCACGCGGATTGCCACGTCGACCGCGTAGGTGCCCGGACCGCGCCCACCGGCGTCGACGGTGGCCACGACCTGGGCGGCCGGCAGCGCCGCGAGCGTTGGCACCGGCCCCGCGACGAGCACGCCGACGTTCGTGATGTCGAGGTCGGCCACCTGATTGGCGGTGAGGCCGGTGACCACGATCGCCGAGTTGAAGACCCGGGTCCCCGTCAGCGCCTGCACGGTCACGGTGACTGTCACGTCCGTTGGGCGCAGCAGCGTGACGCCGGTCGGTACGGCCAGCACGACGCTGAGGGTCTTGGTGGTGCTCAGATCCCCGACATCGATGGGCAGCGTCTCGATGCGATCGAGCGTCGACAGCACGATCTCCTCACCCCGCACCGTCACGGCGAAGGGATCCATGGCCACGCCGACGACCCAGTAGCCCGGCGCGACAACGCCGCGGAGCGTGAAGACCACGGGCACAGTCCGCGTTGTCGCGATCGGCAGCACCGGCACCTTCACCGTCACGACCCCGGGCTCCACCGTGAGACCGTCGATCGCCACTCCGGCGGCATCCACCGGTATCGCGGGCGTGCTCGGAGCCTCGATGTCGGTCTGTGCGTCGCCGAAGCGCACCGTCCCAAGGACCGCCGCTATCCGCGCGATCTCACTCTCGGGGCCGGTGACCCTCACCTCGGTCGGCGCCACCTCGGCCGCGCCGGCGCGCGAGCCGGAGGGCGGCTCGTTCGCGAATCGTGGCTGGACCAGCATCGTGCGCGAGGTGAGCCGCTCGATGCGGACCGACACGGTGGGCGGCGACACGTCGATGACCTCGACGCCCTCGCGCACGACCGTGACGATCACCCGCGCGTCCTGTGGTTCGGACCCTGCGAGCGCCAGCGAGTTCGCATCCACCGTCGCGCGAAGGTCCGAGAGCACGACGCGATCCGCGACCCCCGGCGCTCCGCGCAATGTCACGCCCACGTCGCCGAGCGTTCCACGCAGCACGTAACCCGCGGGAACGTTGTCTGGACGCTCCACCGGGACGCGTCCGTCGAAGGCGACCGTGATCACGCGTGGCGTCGCGTTCTGCATGATCGCGACCCAGAACAGCAGCGCGATGACGACGGCTACGGCCTTGAGCCCGAAGTCGTGCGCCACGATCCGCCGCACGTCGACCCGTCGGCGCAGCCAGGCGGGACGCACGCCCGCGATCGCCCGCACGGCTAGGACGCCTTGCTTCGGAAGGGCAGCGGCTGAACGCGGCTGCGAAGCAGCGACGAGAGCACGCGGCGAAGGCGCTCTTCATCAAGGCCGCCGATCATGCGCCCGTTCGACGCGATCGAGATCGCCTGTGTCTCCTCGGAGACGACAACGACGACCGCGTCGGTCTGCGAGCTGACCGAGAGCGCCGCCCGGTGACGCATTCCGTAGCGGTGCGCCGAGCGCTCGGGCGTCTCCTCGAGCGGTAGCAGGCATGCCGCCGCGAGGATCTGACCCCCGCGAACGATCACCGCGCCGTCGTGCAGCGGCGAGCGGGTCATGAAGATCGACGCCATCAGCTCCGCGGTGAGCTTGCCGTGCACCGGTACGCCCGTCTCGCTGTAGTCCTGAAGCCCGGTGCTGCGCTCGACGACGATGAGCGCGCCGTGCCGCGCCGCTGCGATGAGGAGAGCCGCACGTACGAGCTCGTCGACGACGTGATCGACCTCTTCGTCGGGTTGCTGCACCAGCAGGCGGTTCAGCGGACCGAGCTGCCCGAGCTGTCCCAGGGCACGTCGGAGCTCGGGCTGAAAAACGATGAGCAACGCGAACACCGCGAACGCGAAGACAGCGGACAGCACGAACTTGGTGAGCTCGAGCTTGAGCAGGACGGCCAGCCCGTAGATGCCGACGAGGACGAGGACGCCGAGCAGGAGCTGCACGGCGCGCGTGCCGCGGATGAGGACGAGCACGTAGTAGATGAAAACGGCGACGATGAGGATGTCGAGGACGTTGTTCCAGCCACAGCACTGCCCGTTGAAGACCTTCTGCAGTGCGTCGTTGACCCCGTCCATCTAATCCGCCAGCGCCAGCTGCTCGACCTCCGCAGCAAGGTCCTCGCGACCGTCGAGTCGAAGTGCCTGCACCAGCAGCTGGCACTTCGCCTTCGCCACGTCGCGCTTGCCGAGCGTGCGCACCACGTCGACAAGCAACCGCTGCGCGTCGTGATCCGCCACACCGCTCGCGATGAGCTGGAGCAACAGATCGGATGCCGCATCGTTGCGCCCGTCCGCGATGTAGCGCCGGGCCGCGTCGAGCGCGGCGGCGCCGCCGCGCGGATCGCGTTTCGCGAGGTACTTCGCGGCCGTCGCCTCAACGGCCTGTGAGTCGGCGTCTTCGGCCGCGTGTTCGCCGTCGCTTCCGCCAAGCGTGACCGCCTCCGGATCGCTCACCTCGCCGTCCCCCCACGGATTGAACGACGACGCGGCAGGCACGGGCACGTGTTCGTCGGACGCGTCGGACGCTGTGGGCTCGGGCTCGGCCTCGGGCGCGAGCGCGGGCACCGGCGCTGGGGACGACGGAGCGGCCGTGCGCCACGAGGGCTCCTGCGGGAGAGCGGACTCTTGCCGCGCCGCGGCGCCACCGAACGCGGAGCGCATCAATGCGGCGCGATCCTCGGCGCCCGCGTGCCGTTCGACCAACGTCGCTGTGGCGCGAGCCGGCACGACGGCGGGCTCAGGTCGCGCGACACGAACAGCCGCGCGTTCCCGTAGCGGCGCTGCTGGGACATCCATCCCGAGCGTGAGCGCCATCTTCACCAGCTCGCTCGATCCCGGAAGCCGTTCGAGCGCGAACTCCGCTTCGAGACGCGCGCGCTCTTTTGCGCCAAGCAGAAGCGCGGCTTGGATGTACCGCACGTATTCGTCCGCGGCCGCGGTCTGCTCGCCGGAAAGCGTCAGCGCCGCCGCGAGACGGCGATGAGCGGTCAGATCGTTCGGATCGAGCGCGGTCGCATCGCGGTACAGACCGATCGCGCTCGCGCGCTGTCCTGACTTCGCGACCGCAGCGCCGCCATCGAGGAGCATTCGAAGTGCCGCCGGGCGATCCTCCTGCTCGATGAGCACCTTGGCCAGCCCGCGATAACCGCCGTCGGCGGCGGGAAAGCGCGTCAGCAGATAGCGGAACTGCTCCTCTGCCTGGCGAAGGCGACCGCCCTGGAGGCTTTTTAGGCCAGATGCCAGCGCGACCTTGTAGTTGAAGTCGGACGACCGTGTGCTCACTGCACCCTAGTGTGCGCCCGCGGGAAGCGGCGCTGCTAGCGCTTGGTGAACTGCGGCGCCTTGCGCGCCCTCTTGAGGCCCGGCTTCTTCCGCTCCTTGGCGCGGGGGTCTCGGGTCAGGAGCCCGGCTTTCCGTAGCGCCGGCCCAAGCTCCTTATCCATCTGCTGGAGCGCGCGGGCGATCCCGTGGGCGATCGCGCCGATCTGCCCGGTCACGCCGCCGCCCTCCACCTTGATCATGGCGTTGAAGCGGCGCGCGGTGTTGGTGACGGTGAACGGCAGCGTCGCGCGGTCGGTCGCGCCGTCACGTCCGAAGTAGTCGTCGAGCGCCTTGCCGTTGACGACGACGGTGCCCTCGCCCGGCATCAGGCGCACGCGCGCGATCGATGTCTTTCTGCGGCCGGTCCCCTGGAAATACGGTGCTGACTTCATCGCGCTTTCGCCTCCTTGAGCTCGGTCGGACGCTGCGCGGCGTGCGGATGCTCCGCGCCGGCATAGATGTGGAGCTTGCGCATCATCTGCTCGCCGAGCCGGTTCTGGGGGACCATGCCGCGGACCGCCCGCCGGATGACCTCCTCGGGGCGCCGCGCGAGAAGCCGTTCGAGGCTTTCGGTACGCATGCCGCCGGGGTAGCCGGAGTGACGCACGTACTGCTTGGCCTGGAGCTTGCGTCCGGTCACCTTGATCTTGGACGCGTTGAGGACGATGACCGGATCGCCGGTGTCGATGTGCGTGGAGAACGTCACGCGGTGCTTCCCACGCAGCAGCGTCGCGATGCGCGTCGCGAGGCGCCCGAGGGTCGCCCCGTCGGCGTCGATCACGCGCCACTCGCGCTGGATGTCCGCGATCTTCACTGCGTATGTCTTCGTCATCATTCCCAGTTCTCGCTTCCGTCCTGTCGTCTTCGTTCGCCGCCACCATACCGGACCGCCACCAGACACAGCCCCTTCGCTGGAGCGCTCGGCCCCGCGAGCCCGCGGTCCCGCCCCTGGAGGACCTCCGCGAACCCCACGGCCGTGATCTTCCCGCGACCCACCCAGAGCAGCGTTCCCACGATCCCGCGGACCATGCCGCGGAGGAACGCGTCCGACTCGATCTCGAAGCGGACGATGCTCCCCTCTGAGATCCACTCGGCACGCTTCACGGTGCGCTCGCCGGATTCGCCGGCCGAGAACGCCGCGAAATCGTGCCGCCCGACGAGCTGTGCCGCAGCCGCGCGCATCGCAGCCACATCGAGCTCGCCGGGAAGCCAGTGCTCGCGCCGCCCCCCGAGCGGGTCACGCACCGCCGCGTTCCGGATCCGATATTCATATGTGCGTCCCGTCGCCGAGAACCTCGCGTGGAACGAATCCTCCGCGGGCTCCAGATCCGAGATCGCGATGTCCTCGGGGAGAAGGGCGTTGACCCCTCTCTCCAGCTCCGGTGCTCCCAGACCGCTCGTCGTCCGCAGATCCATGACCTGTCCGCTCGCGTGAACTCCCGCGTCGGTTCGACCCGCGCCGGTGATCCGCACCGGCTCCCCGCAGATCACCGCGAGGACACGTTCGAGCTCTCCCTGCACCGTCGGCGCGTTCGGCTGGATCTGGAACCCCGCGTACGCGGTCCCGTCATACGCCACGCGCGCCTTCCAGTGCTTCGTCTCTGTCGCTGGCTAGGCCCCCTTCGCGCCCGCGGTCGTCTTCTTGCGCGCGGGTGCGCGCTTCTTGGCGGGTGCGCTGTCGGCCTTGGTCTTCCCGGCCTTCGCTTCCTCAGCGGGAGCTTTAGCGCGACGGCCCGGCAGCGAGAGCCGGCGGCGCCTCGGTGCGGCCTCCGTCTCGGCCTCGGCGGTCTTCTCTTCGACCCCCGGCACGAGCTCGAGCAGCATCAGCGGAGCGGAGTCGCCGACCCGCCGCGCCAGATGAGACGTGCGCAGGTAGCCGGACGTCCGGTCGGGGTATCGCTTCGCGAGGTCGTCGAAGACCTTCTCCACGATGACCTGCTCGGGCAGCCACGCACGTGCCCGGCGGCGCGCAGCGAGCGAGCCGTCCTTGCCGAGGTTGATCATCTTGTCGACGAACCGGCGGATCTCCTTGGCTTTCGCTTCGGTCGTCTTGACGCGCTCGTAACGGAGCACCGACAGCGTGAGGTTCTTGAGCATCGTCGTGCGCTGGCCGGTCGTGCGTCCGAACTTGCGCTGATGGACCTGATGCGGCACCTAGGACTCCTCCCTCGCCGGGGTCTCTTCCTCGCCCTCGTCCGAGGCGCCGCCGCCATCCGACGGACCACCCTCATCCGAGGCGCCGTCGTCGTCCGAAGGAGCGGCCTCATCGGCGTTCTCGTCACGCACCGGGGCTTCGATGAGCCCACGGGCGGCGAGTCGCTCCTTGATCTCGTCGAGAGACTTCTTGCCGAAGTTGCGCATGCGGAGCAGCTCCTCGTCGGGGGTCTGGAGGAGCTGGCCGACCTTCGTGATCCCGTGCCGCTTCAACGAGTTGAATGCGCGCTGTGGCAGGTCGAGATCCTCGATCGGCATGTCGGAGACGGCCGACGGGAGGGCACTGCCGTTCGTGCGATCGGGCGGCTGGATCGCCGTGATCGTCGTGCCGAGTCCGGCGAACATCGTGAACTGCTCGACCAGGATCTTCGAGCCCTGCGCGACGGCCTCATCCGGCGTGGTCGTGCCGTCGGTCCAGATCTCGAGGATCAAGCGGTCGTAGTTCGTCACCTGGCCAACTCGGGTGCTCTCGACGGCGAAGTTCACCTTCTTGACCGGGCTGTAGAGCGCGTCGATCGGGATGACACCGATCGGCAGGCCCTCACGCCGCTCGGCGGAGTGGAAACCGCGTCCGGTCTCGATCGTGAGCTCCATCCAGAGCGACGCCTCGGGCTCGAGCGTCGCGATCGGCGCCTCTGGGTTCACGATCTCGATCTCGCTGGTCGTGATGATGTCGCCCGCGGTCGCGATGCCGGGACCGTCCTTCTCGATCGTGAGCGTGACTGGCTCGTTCGAGAACGAGCGAAGACGGATCTGCTTGAGGTTGAGGACGATCTGGACGACGTCTTCCTTGACGCCGGGGATCGTCGAGAACTCGTGCGCGACACCGCGCACGCGTGCGGCCGTGATGGCCGCGCCGGGGAGCGATGACAGCAGCACGCGGCGAAGCGAGTTGCCGAGCGTCGTGCCGTATCCCGGTGGGAGTGGCTCGCACGCGAACTTCGCGTAGCGCTCGTCGCCTTCGACGCGCTCGATCTTGGGGTACTCGAGTTCCACGATGGTCATGTGTGTTAAGTCCTTCCTGCCGAGCTAACGGGAATAGTGCTCAACGATGAGCTGCGTATTGACCTGCGCCTCGATCTGATCGCGCGTCGGCACTGAGAGCACCTTGGCGCTGAAGTTCTCGGGGTCGGTCTCGAGCCAGCCGGGACGCGTCTGCGTCTTCGCCCAGGCCAGCATCTCTTTGAAGTAGTTCGAGTCGCGGCTGGACTCGCGGACCGTGATGACGTCGCCCGCTTTCACCTGAAAGCTGGGCGTCTTGGTGATGGTGCCGTTGACCTTGATGTGCGCGTGCGCAACGAGCTGGCGCGCCTGCGAGCGCGATTTGCCGAAGCCCGCGCGGTACACGGTGTTGT
>JBDTMY010000197.1:0-4105 GCA_039934015.1 Chloroflexota bacterium
GTGCGGACCGTGGACGTGCATCTCGAGGTGCCGTTCCAGATCTCGCGCGCGGTCCGGACCGAGAAGCGGGTCGTGCTCGTGGAGCTCGACCATGAGGGGCGCATCTCGCGCGGCGAGGCCTCGCCCGACCCGTTCTTCAAGGAGACCACCGAGTCGCTCGAGGCGGAGGTCCGCGGCGCGCTCGAGCTGGTCCCGCAGGATCCTGCCGACCTCGCCACGCTCAAGTCGCGCCTTGACGAGCGATTCCCGCACGGCGGCGCCGCGGCGTGCGCGCTGGACGTCCTCGGGCACGACCGCGCCGCGCAGGCCGCGGGTGTCCCGCTGCGCACCTTTCTCGGGCTCGCCGGGCGCGAGGCGCCTCCGACATCATTCACGATCGGGATGGCGGAGCCCTCCGTCATGGCCGAACGCGCTGCGGCCGCGGCCGCGAAGGGCTTCAGCGTCCTCAAGGTGAAGCTCGGCCACGGTGATGCCGATGTCGACGTGCTGTCGCGGATCCGCGAGAGATTCACCGGGACGATCCGCGTCGATCCGAACGCGGCCTGGACGCCGGCGGAGGCGCCCGGGCGCATCGAGAAGATCGCGCGATTCGACATCGAGTTCGTCGAGCAGCCGACGCCGACCGATGACATCGACGGGCTGCGCTACGTGCGCGAACGATCGATGCTGCCGATCGTGGCCGACGAGGCCGCGGTGCGGCTGCCCGACGTCGAGCGACTGTCCGGAGCCTGTCACGGCATCAACGTGAAGCTGCAGAAGTGCGGTGGCATCGCGGAGGCCCGCGCGATGATCGCGCGCGCGCACGAACTCGGGATGAAGGTGATGCTCGGCTGCCGAGCGGCGGAGACCAGCGTCGCGATCGCAGCCGCGGCGCATCTCGCGCCCTCGGTCGAGTGGGCGGATCTCGATGGCAACCTGCTCATCGTCGACGATCCCTTTCGCGCCGTGCCCGTCGTGAATGGACGCTTCGTGTTCTCCGAACGCGCCGGCCTCGGGGCGATGCCCGCTTGAACGCATCGCCCGGAAAGATCGAGACCGCGCTCTTCGCGGTCGGCTTCGCGATGGCCGCTCTCGTCCTCCTCGCGCTCCTGTGGTCGGGCGTCGGTGCGTACGTCGACATGGCTCGTGCGGCGGGCGTCGTGGGCGCGACCTTCTACGAGCACGCGACCGGCAGCAACAGCGTGCAGCTCTCGCTCGATGAGCTTGCCGAGCAGCATCGTGCCTGGTCCGCCTACATCACCGGCGGTCGTGAAGACCCTCCGGCCGCCGGTCCGCTCTACACCGCCGACGAGATCTCGCACATGGCGGACGTGCGACAGGTGTTCGACGGTGCGAAGATCCTGATCCCCGCCGGGCTGTTCGTCATGGCCATCCGACTTCAGCGCGCACGCGCCCGGAGCGCCGCCGCGATGTTCCGGCTCGTGCGCGACGGCGCGGTCGCCGCTGGTATCGCGGTCGCGGCCATCGGGATCATCGCCGCGCTCGCGTTCGACCAGGCCTTCCTGCTCTTCCACGAGGTCTTCTTTCCTCAGGGCAACTTCTTGTTCGACCCCGCGACGAGCAATCTGGTGCGGCTGTATCCGGACTGGTACTGGCAAGGCATCACATTCCGGATCGGTCTGTCGTTCGTCGCGGTCGCCGCCGCGGTGGCGATCGCGGCCTCCGTCGGACTCCGCCGCGCTCGCTCCACTAGACTCGCCTCCGAATGAAACGCGTTCTTCTCATCGAAGACCTTCCGCAGGTCGCGCAGCACCTTCAGTCGATGCTCGCCCGCGAGAAGGAGATCGAGATCGCCGGCGTCCAGGGCGACGCGGATGCCGCGATCGCGCAGGTCGCGACCGAAAAGCCGGATGTCGTGATGATCGACTCGCTGATCCAGGGCAAGGTGCCCGCGATGGAGATCGCGAAGCGCATCCGCACCGCGTCGCCCGGAACGCGCATCATCATGGTCACCGTCCCGCAGAAGCCGCTCGACTCGAAGGCCGAGGCGTCGATCGACGCGGTCTTCACCCTTCCGGGTGGCGCGAACGAGCTCGCGGAGGTCCTCGGCGTCGGCAAGGCGGCCCGACCACAGAACGGTCAGATGATCGCGGTCTACTCACCAAAGGGCGGCACGGGCAAGACGACGCTCGCCGTGAACCTCGCCTGCGTGCTTCGCCGACAGGGAAAGTCCGTCGCGCTCATGGATGGCGTGATGCAGTTCGGCGCGGTGCGCCACGTCATGCAGGTCCCGCCGTCCACCAGGTCGTTCGTCGATCTGCCGACGGCGGGCGCGATGCGGACGTCGCTCACCGAGGTCCTGTGGGAGGGTCCATCCGGCGTGCACGTGCTGCTCGCGCCGCCGAAACCGGAAGAGGTCGATCTCATCCAGGGAAACGACATCGGCAGCGCGATGAACATGCTGGCCGAGAGCCACGACTACGTCATCGTCGATACTCCGTCGCGACTGACGGAGGACGCGCTCGCGATCCTCGACACCGCGAGCACGATCCTCATGGTGGTCACATACATGAACGCGACCGTCGCGAATTCGCGCTCCGCGATCGACACCTTCGAAGCGCTTGGCTACAAGGGTCGGAAACCGATCCTGCTCGTCGTTAATCAGGCCGACACTCCGGGCGGAATGTCGAAGACCGCGGTCGAGCACGCGCTCAACCTTCCGATCATCGCCGAGATCCCGACCGACTGGAAGCTCGTGAGCGAATCCTTGAACAAGCAGCAGCCGTTCGTCATCGGGTCGCCGCAGGCGCCCGTCAGCCGCGCGGTGGAGGCGCTCGCGCACGGCCTCGTCACGCAGCAGCGCAAGTAGCGACGATGGGGCCAAGCGCCCCGATCGGGGTGTTCGACTCCGGAGTGGGCGGGCTGACCGTGCTGAAGGAGCTGCGTCGTCAGCTCGCCGGTGAATCCACCATCTATCTCGGCGACGAGGCGCGTATGCCCTACGGGCCGCGCCCCGCTGACGAGGTCATTACGTTCACGCGCCAGGCCATGCGCTGGTTCGCGACGCGAGGCTGCAAGCTCATCGTCCTGGCCTGCAACACCGCCACTGCGCAAGCGCTCGAAGCGGTGCGCGACGAGTCCGCCGTGCCGATCATCGGCGTGGTCCGTCCGGGCGCCGCGGCGGCCATCGCCTCGTCCGCGCGGCGGGCGATCGGCGTCCTCGCGACGGTGGGAACGGTCCGGTCCGGCGCCTACGTGCGCGCGGTCCGCGACCTCGATCCGCTCTGCGACGTGATACAGCAGGCGTGCCCGAAGCTCGTGCCGATCGTGGAGTCGGGGAAGGCGGGCACGCCCGAGGCGCTCGAGGCGGTGCGTGAGTACGTCGGCCCGCTGCTCAGCGAAGGCGGCGTGGTCACGCCGGTCGTGGACACGCTGCTGCTCGGCTGCACGCACTACCCGCTCCTCCGCGACGAGATCATCAAGGTCGCCGGGCCTGGCGTGCGCGTCGTCGATTCTGCGACGACGACGGCGCTCGCTGTTCGCGAGGTCCTCCAATCGCATCGACTGCTCGCCGACGGCGCAACGCCCAAGCATCGTGTCTTCGCGACCGGGCCGGTCCAGCGCTTCAGCGAGGTGGCGCGGACGATCTTCGGCGAGGAGCTGCCCGAGATCGAGGGAGCGACCCTCTCGTGAACCTCGTCTCGACGATCACGGGCCTCCCGTACGTGGGAAAGACGACCCTCTTCAATCTTCTGACCGGCGGACATGCCGCGACCGGCGCGTTCGCGGGCGCGGAGGGCGAGACGAATGTCGGCGTCGCGAAGGTCCCCGACCCGCGAATGGACAAGCTGGTGGCGCTGTACAAGCCGAAGAAGATCACGTACGCGGAGGTCATGTACCGCGATCTCGGTCTCGCCCCGCGCGTCGCCACGGGAGCTGCGGGCCACGCGACGCAGGCCGGGCAGGGCATCAGCGCCCAGAAGCTCGGCGATCTGCGCAGCTCCGACGCGCTGGTTCACGTCGTGCGCGCCTTCCGCGACGCGTCGGTCCCACATGTCAGCACGACCGTCGATCCGAAGCGCGACCTCGCGACGCTCGAGCTCGAGCTGCTCTTTGCCGATCACGTCGTCGTGGAACGGCGGCTCGAGCGGATCGAGCCCGAGCT
>JBDTMY010000198.1:0-10260 GCA_039934015.1 Chloroflexota bacterium
CGCGGCGCTGGTGGCGCGAGATGGCGCAGCTCACGGGCGCGAACCGCTCATCGATGCTGCAGGACGTGCAGGCCGGCCGCCCGACCGAGGTCGACGCGATCTGCGGCGCGGTCTACCGCGAGGGCGAGCGCCGCGGCGTCGCCGCGCCGCTCAATCAGTCGATGACGGTGCTCGTCGGAGCCCTCGCGCCGTAGGCCAGGCCGCGATCAGCGCGACCGCGGACAGGACCAGGAATATGACGGCGAGCCAGCCGTATGCGACCCCGATGCCGATCGCGCCCGCGACCGCGCCGAAGATCGGCGCCGCCACCCCGCCGACGGGCTGATTGACCAGGTAGTACGTGCCCAGCACCGTCGATCGCCGATCGGCCGGCGTGTTGTCGACGATCAGCACCTCGGTCGTCGTCGCGCGGATCGAGAACGAGATCCCGATCACCAGGAGCGGCAGGAACACGAGCTCGTTCGGTACGGCGGTGAGCGCCCACGCCGCCGGGCCCATCAGTGCCAGCCCCAGCAGCAGCACGATGCGCCGGCCATAGCGATCGGAGAGCGTCCCCGCCATCGGTGCCCCGATGAGCCCGGCGAGCTGCGGGACCCCGAAAAGCGCGGCGGCGACGCCCGGCGAGATCCCGCGCGCGTCCACCAGGTATGTGCTGAGGAAGGCCATCGCCGCGGAGATCACGACCTGGAACACGATCGACAGCGAGACGAGCGCGCCGATGCGCCGCGTGACGGCGGCGATGTCACTACCCGTCGCGAGCCAGCCGTGCCGGCCGGTCGATCGGGTGCCCATCGGCGCGACACGCCAGAGCAGGAACGCGCACAAGATCGGCGCGATCGCGAACGCGAGATATGGCGTTCGCCAGGAGCCCGCCGTCGCGAGGATGCCGGCGAGGAGCGGCGCGGCGAAGAACGACAGATGCCCGGCGGTGGTGTGCGTGCCCATCGCCATGCCGCGGCGCGAGGAGAACATCTCGGCGATGAGCGCCGACGCCGGCGCGTGATACGTGCCGCTCGCGATGCCCATGACCGCGAGGAACGCCAGCAGCTGCCAGTACTCGGTGGACAGTCCGATCGCGACACTGGAAAGGCCGATGAGGACGAGGCCCCACACGATGACGCGCCGCGCGCCGATCCGGTCGGCGAGCACGCCGAGGGGCGCGTTCGTCAATCCGGACGCGATCGAGTACGCGCCGACCAGGAATCCGGCGCCCGCGTACGACAGCCCGAAGGCGCTCTGGATGAACGGCAGCAGCGCGCTGAGCAGGCTGTTCGTGACGTGGTGCGCGAAGTGGGCGACGCTGAACGCGACCAGCAGCGAGCGCCGCGTCAACGCAGGTCCGCCAGGTCCATGCCCAGGAGCACATTGTCGATGAGACGCGCTCGGCCTACACGCGCCGCGAGCGAGATCACCGCGGTCTCCGCCGGCGCGGCGAGCTCGGCGAGTGTGAGCGGATCCGCGACGGACACGTACTCGAGGGCAACGCTGTCGTTGCCCGCGAGCTCGCGCACCCGCTCGCGCAGGACGCGCTGGTCGCGCTCGCCTCGCTCCCAGAGCTCGCGCGCGGCGAAGAGACCGCGCGACAACGCGAGTGCGTCGCGCCGCCGGTCCGGCGTGAGGTACGCGTTGCGTGAGGACAGCGCCAGGCCGTCCGGCTCGCGGACGGTGGGGCAGCCGACGACGTCCACGCCGAGACGGAGGTCGCGCGCGATCGTCTGCAGCACGCGCAGCTGCTGGAAGTCCTTCTGACCGAAGAACGCGATGTCGGGTCGGACGATCGCGAGGAGCTTGGCGACGACGGTCGCCACGCCGACGAAGTGACCGGGTCGCGCGGCGCCCTCGAGCGGCGCCGCGATCGGACCTGGTGTCACGCGTGTGGCGTCGCCCGGCGGGTAGACCTCCGCGACGGGCGGCGCGAACACAGCGGCGCAGGCGTGCTTCTCGAGCAGCGCGAGATCCTCGGCCTCGCGACGCGGATAGGCGGCGAAGTCCTCGTCCGGCCCGAACTGCGTCGGGTTGACGAAGATCGACGCTATCGCCGCGTCGGTCTCGCGAACGGCGCGCTCCACGAGCGACACATGGCCCGAGTGCAGCGCCCCCATCGTCGGCACGAAGCCGACCCGTCCGGCGCCCGCGCGCCACGCGCGGACGTCGGCGACGGTGCGAAGTAGCTTCACCGGCCGCGCTTCGCGGTGTAGGCGGGGATCGTCACGATCGGCGGGCGCTCGGTCGCGCTGATGTCGTGCATCTCGAGATGCAGCCTGCCACCCTCCTGCGGGGTGATGAGCTTGATCGTGGCGTTCGCGTCCTCCCATAGCGGCTGACCGTGCGCGTCGCCAACGCGTTTGAGCGCGACCTGAAGGATCTCGAAGCTCATCTTCGACAGCGCGAGCAATGTCTGGTTGCGGTGGATGCGCTGCTTCATGTCGACCTGCGCGATCGCGCCCAGGCCCGCGCGCTGCAGCGTGTCGATGAGAAGGCCGGTCTCGACGCCGTAGCCGGTGAAGAAGGGGACCTGTTCGAGCAGCGTCCGCCGTCCACCCTGCTCGCCCGAAAGCGGCTGCACCATTCCCGAGAGCTCCGGGAAGAACAGGTTGAGGATCGGACGCGCCGCCAGCTCGGTGACGCGACCGCCGCCGGACGCCTGCAGCTCGGCCCCGATCTTGAGCGGTCGCTGGTAGAAGGCTTTTACGAACTGCACGTCGGGCCGCAGGAGGAGCGGGCCGAGCACGCCGTAGACGAATTTCGGGTGGGTGTTCGAGATGTCGGTGTCGATCCATACGACGATGTCGCCGCTCAGCACGTGCAGGCTCTTCCACAGCGCTTCGCCTTTACCGACGTAGCTGCCGGTGCCGGGAAGGATCTGGCTGTGGATGTGGACCGGCACGCCTTCAGCGCCTGCGATCTCGCGTGTGCGGTCGCTCGAATCCGAATCGATGACCACGATCTCGTCCACGAGCGGGTATCGCTCGACCAGGCGGCTGCGGATCGCGCGGATGACCCGAGCGATGGTGGCCTCTTCATTCAGCGTGGGCAGGCCGACGGAGATGCGGAGGCCCTGGCGCTCCTTGGCCTCGACCAGCCGGCGGAGGTCGGCGAACTCGGACGACGCGAACGTGTTCTGGACGAACCACTTGTCGACGAGCTCGCCGATCACACGGCTCCGCTCCGCACGATCGGTGGGCAGCGCGGTCTTGGCGAGGAAGGCGTTCGATGCCACGGGAACGGCGGTGCGGACGATCACGGCCGCTCGCGCGTTGGCGACGATCGCCTGCCCGACCGGGCCGAGCGGATCCTCCTCGCCTTGTCGACCGGTCGCGCCGAACGCGATCGCGTCGTGCTCGGCGAGCTCCTCGTTGATGACCTTTGCCGGATCGCCGTTGCGCGTCACGAGCCGATCGACACGTTCGTCGAGCGCGCGTTCGCCGAGCAGCTGATACAGCGTCGGTGTGTGGCGCCCGGGCGTGCGCACGTGGAGCAACGTCACGCTGCCGCCGCGCGCGCGCGCCCAACCGATCGCGACCTTGGCCGCGAGGTCCGCGTACCTGCCGCCGCGGACCGGCACGAGCACCCGCCGCGCGCGCGAGAACGGGCCCTTCACGACCGCGATGTCGCACGGCGGCGCGCGCAGGACGTCTTCGATGGTCGTGCCCAACAGGTCCCAGCCCGGTCGCCGCCAGGAGAGCACCATCAGCGCCGGACGTTCCTTCGCGACCGCCTCCTGGATCGACTCCCATCCCTGACGCGCCACGCTCACGAGAGTGCGCACGTGGGCACCGGCCGGCACGAGCTGCTCGAGCGTGCGGCGCAGGCGGCGGGCCTCGGGCTGCACCGACGCGAGCGTCTCTCCCTCGGGGACCTCGATGACGGACGCCAGAACGACCTCGTCGCCGGCCGCGAGCGCGAGGGCCAGCTCGACGGCCGCGCGGTCGCGCTCCGGCTCGACGATCGCGACGAGGCATTTCATACGGCGGGCCCGAGGATGACGGGTAGCACGCGTTCGCGCAGAACGCGCGGCCAGGCGTGCTCGCGCGCGCGGGCGCGCATCCGCATCACCGGCGTGTCGAGCGCCCGCTCGATGGCATCGGCGATCACCTCACCGCTCGCGTCGGGTGGGATGTACAGCGGATCGTCTCCCCCCGTCTCCCGAAGCGACGGTATGTCGCTGCACACGATCGGCATGCGGTGCAGACCGGCTTCCAGCATCGGGATCCCGAAGCCCTCGCTCTCGCTCGGGAACACGAGCACGTCGGCGAGGGCGTAGAGGTCGACGACCGTGCCGTACTCGACCCGCACGCCGAGCGCCGCGAGGAGGTGCACGCCCTTCACCTTCTTCGCGCGCTTCGACAGCTCCGCGAGGTAGGCCTGATTCGTGGCGTTGTGCGGCCCGACCGTCCCGGTCACGACGAGCATCGCGCCGCGTCCCCGGCGGCGAAGCGCCGCCGTCGCGTCGATGGCGGCCTCGACGCGCTTTCGCCGTGTCAGCCGTACCGGAAGGAGCAGCAGCGGGTCGGCGTCGAAGAGCTGTAGGCGCTCAGCGAGGTGCAGACCCGTCGGTGCAAGACCGAGCACCTCGCCGACGTCGATGCCGTTCGTCACGATCTCGATGTCACGGTGCGCGAGTCCGGTAAGTCGGGAGAGCTGCTCGGCCCGCTGCTCCGAGACGGTCACGTATCGCACGCCCGGGACCGCCTGCGTCACGAGATCCCATGGCGCGCCCTCGCGACTCAGCGCCTTGTAGCGGTCGTCGAAGTACGAGATGTCGTGCGTCCAGGCGATGAAGCGATCGGGACGCTCCCGCGCGAGCGCGACAAGCACTTCCGTCAGCGCCAGGTTCAGCGGCATCGTCATGACGTTGTGCACAACGACACGGTCGGCATGCTCGACGTGCGGGCGGATCTTTTTCATCAGACGCGCGACGAGCGCATCGTGCTCCGGCGGGCGGACGCCGCTCGCGAGCATCGCCAGCTCGCGCTCGACGGCGGGATGCCGCGAGTCGGCCTCTGCGACTCGGATGACGCGCACGCCGCGTGGCTTCACGCCGCCGCGGCCGGCGAGCACGGCGACCTCTTTGCCTGCGGCCAGGAGGGCGGCCGCGTGGGCGGCCATGACCTGCTCCACTCCGCCGAGGACCTGTGGCGTCGTGTAGTGGATGAAGAGGACGCGGCGCACGCCGCGGGTCACGCGGGAGCGGCCATCCTTGTCTGCGCGAGGCGGCCTTGTCCGCCGGCAACATGGTCGCCCTTCGCGCCGCGGCGCACGCGGAAGGTCATGCGCGCGCCAAAGACCTGCATGTCGCGGACGTCGATGCGCTCGAGCCAGGGTGGCAGCGCCGGATCGATGAGGAGCTGCTGCGTGGCGAGATCCGGTGCGAGGCCGAGCAGCGTCCGCAAGCAGAGGAAGACCATGCCCGCCGACCACGCCTGCGGGATGCACGAGACGAGGTAGTCGGCGGGCCGCGTCGCGAAGCGCAGGTCGCGCTGGAAGCCACAGAAGAGCTCCGGAACGCGGGCGTCCGGGAAACGGCGACCGGCTTCGATCAGCGCACTCGTGATCTCCGCCGCCTCCTCGCGGAAGCCGTACCGCGCGAAGCCCTGCGCGATGAGCGAGTTGTCGTGCGGCCACACCGAGCCGTTGTGATAGCTCATCGGGTTGTACGTCGGGTAGGTGCTCGAGAGGGTGCGGATGCCCCAGCCGGTGTACATGTCCGGCGTCATGAGCCGGTGCACGATCGTCGCGGCGCGCTCCGGGCTCGCGATGCCGCACCACAGCGCATAGCCGGCGTTGCTCGTCACCGCGCGGACCTGTTTCTTGTCGCCGTCGAGCGCCTGTGCGTAGCAGCCCTCGTCGGCCATCCAGAAGTCGCGCTCGAAGCGCTCGCGTAGCTCGCGGGCCTCGCCGCGAAGACGGTCGGCGCGCGAGCCGTCGCCGTCCAGCGCGTAGAGATCGGCCAAGCCCATCTTCGCGGCATAGACGTAGGCCTGGACCTCGACCAGCGCGGCCGGCAGCTTCGACCACGTGCCATCCGGATCGGACAACGACTGAGGGGAGTCCTTCCAGCCCTGGCTGCGGAGGTCGGAGCCGCGCGGACCGTACTCGACGAACCCGTCGCGGTCGGCGTCGCCGTAGGTGTCGCACCAGGTGAGCGCGCGCTCGGCCGCCGGAAGCAGCTCGCGCCAGAGCTCGCGGTCGGCGGTCCACTTCACTGTCTCGGCGACGAGGAAGGCGAAGAGCGGCGTCGCGTCGACGGACCCGAAGTACGGACGGTGCGGGATCTCACCCAGCCGCGCGAGCTCGCCGCGCCGCAGCTCGTGGAAGATCTTGCCTGGCTCCTCCTCCGAGAACTCGTCGACCTTCTGCCCCTGGTACTTCGCAAGGAGGCGCAGCGTGCCGCGCGCGATGTCGGGGTTCCAGCCGAGCGTCTGATACGCGGAGATGAGGCCGTCGCGCCCGAACGGCACCGCGTACCACGGGATGCCCGCGGTGGGGAACGGTCCGCTGTCGTGGAACTCCATGAGCGCGCGCAGATCGAGCGCGCTGCGGGTGATGAGGCCCTCATCGAGAGTCTCCGAGCTCGTCGTGTAGCGGGCGCAGCTGCGAAGGAAGCGGCGGTAGCGCGCGTTGAGCGCGTCGATCGCGTCGTCGAAGCGGTCCGGTGAGGGCGCGGCGCCGGCGCCGTCCTCCTTGGGGATCACCGACAGCTCGATCGTGAGCAGACCCTGCGGCGGCAGCTCGCGCTCGATGTAGAACACGTTGCCTTCGATGCGATCCGGCGCGGGGCGCACCGTGATATCCGTCGTTCGCCGGACCGCATCACGGCCGACGCGCTCGAAAGTGATGCCGCCCTCACGCGCGCCACGCTTGATCTCTTGTGGCGTTGCGGCGACCTGGCGGTAGCCACGCACCGCGAACATGTCGCGGAACGACGCTTCGAACTCGAGCTCGAGCGCGACGCGGACCGGCCGCGGATTCGCATTGAGCACGCCGATGCGCTCGCGGAGGCCGTCGGCGAGGAAGCGCGTGCGTCGGATCGAGAGTGCCTCGGCCGAATGACGCGCGGTCCCGAGCGTCGCGCCTTCAGTCCGCATGAGCTGGAACGTCGCGACGTAGTTCTGCTCGGTGTTCGCGGAGAGCAGGATCGGCGCAGACCCGTTCACGCGCAGCGCGTATCCCGAAAGGAACTGCGTGTCGTGGTAGTAGAGGCCGAAGGGGCTCGCGCTTCCGAGCGCGAGGGATCCGTCGTTCTCCGTGATCAGGACGAGCGCGTCCTCCTTGAGCGAAACGCTCACGCGGTGGACGCGCTCCCGCTTCTGTCCTGGGAGCGTCGCTCGAGGAAGCGGCGCTTCTCGTCTTCCATGGCGCGCGCACCGTCTTCGATGACGGTCTCGGACTGCGTCGTCGTCATGTCGCTGACCTCTTCGATGAACGAGGCGGTCCGGAGCTGGTAGAGCGGCAGCAGCGAGCGGGCGATCGGTTCGCTCTCCGTCGGTCGACGCAGTGCCGCGGCCAAGTGGTCGAACACGAACCGCGCCCACACCTTGGCGTCCAGTGTGTCGGGTACGGGCGTCGCGAGGATCTCGCGCCAGCCGGCCTCGAACTCGCCCTTGCCCGCGACATATTTCGCGCGCAGGCGCGCCGGATCCGCGGGGACGGCCTCGGGCTCGACCGGCATCGGATCACCGATGACCGGCACGTCCTTCGAGCCCTGCACCTTGGACCACGCCGTCTCGTTCTGCGATGCGAGGCGGAAGAGCGTGCCGACCACCTGCGTGAACATGGGGCCGAGGTCGGCGGCGGGATCCTTGGGGTCGTGGATCTTCGCGCCCAGGAAGGCCTGCGCGACCTTCGCGCCGCGGACCATCGCGGTCGTCGTCATGAAGATGTCGATGCCGAAACGCGCGACGTCGGTATCCCAAACGTTCTGCGCGAGGTAGGTGCGCGCGAGGTCGGCCCGGAAGCCGAACTCGCCGCCGATCGGCTGGCGCACCCGGACTCCATAGAGCGCGCGCGTGAGCGGATACGCGACCGAGTTCGTGATCGTGCCGTCATGCTTGTGCCGCGCATAGAGGGGAGTGATGTAGTCAGCCTCGCCCTTGGTCACCGGCGTGAGGAGCCGTCCGATCCACTCGGGGGTGATGCTGCGGAGGTCGCTGTCGACGACGGCGCAGCCACGCGCGCCGAGCATGCCGACCGCGGTGAAGATCGCACGGAAAGCCGAGCCCTTGCCCGGCGGCCCGATGTAACGGCCGACGGCCACGGGCACGCCGGAAGCGCCCTCGACGACGCGATCGGGCGTGCCGTCCTCGGATCCGCCGTCCGCGTTCACGATCGCGACGCGTGCGCCTGGGAAGTGTTCGCGCAGCCCCTTGGCCGCGGTCGCCGCGACATAGCCGATGGTCGCCGCGTTGCGGAAGCTCGGTATGCCCACGACCACATCGGCCGCGCCGATCTTTGCGATCCCGTCCGCGAGGCGGCTATCGAGTGTCAGGTTATCGTCAGGCATGCGTCCCTCCAATCGAGTTCACGCACCCTTCCCGTCGTGACGCCATCATACCGGCGTGCTTGAAGCGATCGACGCGATCGTCTTGCCCTTCCTCGAGTCGCTCTATGAGCGCTTCGGCTATGTCGGTGTCGTCATCGCGATGGCCATCGAGAGCTGTGCGATCCCCCTGCCATCCGAGCTGATCCTTCCGTTCGCCGGATGGAGCGTGTCACGTGGTCTCGTCGAGCCACTTACGTCGTCGCCGTGGACCTACTGGGGTGCGGTGGTGGCGGGCGTTCTCGGCAACACGCTCGGCTCGCTCGCCAGCTACGCGATCGGAGCATATGGCGGTCGGCCACTGGTCGAGAGGTATGGGAAATACGTCCTCATCAGCGCCCACGATCTCGAGCTCGCCGAGCGCTGGTTCGCGCGGTTCGGCGAGGCCACGGTGTTCTTCTCGCGGATGCTCCCGATCGTTCGCACGTTCATCTCGGTGCCCGCGGGGATCGCGCGGATGCCCCTCTGGCGCTTCACGCTCTTCTCCGTCCTCGGCGCGATCCCCTGGGTGATGCTCCTGGTCTGGGGCGGGATGCAGCTCGGCGATCACTGGCTCGACCTCAAGCACTCGCTGAAGGGCCTCGACTACTTCGTCGCCGCGGTGATCGTCTTGGCGGTGGGGATCTTCGTCTGGCGGCATGTGCGCCGCTGATGGACGCCGTCTTCGCCTTCGACCGGCAGCTCTACGCCGCGATCGTGACGGCGGTCGCGAACAATCTTCTCCTCGAGATCTTCACCATCGCCGTCGCGTACCTCAACTGGAACGGCTTCATCTGGTGGATCGCCGGGCTGTTCGTCGCCCGCGCGCGCGACTTTGGCCGCCGCGGGCTGTGGGCCGCGCTCACCGTCTACCTCGGGTTGTGCGACGGCTGGCTCACCGCGGAGCTCCTGAAGCTCGTCGTCCAGCGTCCGCGACCCTTCACCGTGGTCGTTGACCTCCCGCGCCCGCTCATCGACGAGCCATCGAGCTTTTCGTTCCCGTCGGGTGATGCGACGTTCGCCTTCGGCGCTGCGGTCGCGCTCGGTCAGGTCGCGCCGGCGTGGCGCCTCCCGGCGCTCCTGTTCGCGGTTGCGGTCGCGTTCGAGCGCGTCGCCGTCGGTGTGCATTACCCGCTCGACGTCACGGCCGGCGCCCTCCTCGGCACGATCTCGGGCCTTACGGCGCCGCTGCTGGTCGCCCTGATCCGCCGCCGCGCCGGATGGCGCGCGTTCGTCGTGCCGCACACGCACTGGGACCGCGAGTGGTACGAGCGCTTCGAGGGTTATCGGGCGCGGCTGGTGCCGATGGTGTCGAAGCTCCTCGATCTGCTGGAACGAGACAGCGCGTTCCGTTCGTTCACGTTCGACGGCCATACCATCTGGGCCGAGGACTACCTTGAAAAACGTCCCGCCGACCGGCCGCGCATCGAAGCGCTCGTCCGTGCCGAGCGTCTCTTCATCGGGCCGTGGTACGTGCTCGCCGACAACCTGCTCGTGTCCGGTGAGTCGTTGCTCCGCAACTTCCAGGAGGGTCTGCGCGTGTCCGCCTCGTTCGGCCGCGCGATGCGTGTCGGCTACGTCGCCGATCCGTTCGGCCATCCCGCGCAGACGCCGCAACTCCTTCGCGGCTTCGGCTACAGCTCGTACGTCTTTTCGCGCGGCATCGGTGACGAGGGCGAACGCGTCGGCGCGGAGTTCCGGTGGCAGGCGCCCTCGGGCGATCGCGTCCTCGCCACGCATCT